>NZ_JBTVBB010000014.1:0-3102 GCF_058356305.1 Candidatus Culexmicrobium sp. | reverse complement strand
CTTGCTAGAATAATTAAGAGGGCTAGATTTATTGCTGAGCGTAAGCTTTATTACCGTTTGGGCCGACGAGTTAAAGGCAACCTAGAATTCTTCATTCAAAAAGCATCACCACATAAACCTGGATTCGTAGTAATATTCCCCAAAATCATCGTCGATCCATTCGGAAACATAGTTAAAGTCAAAGCCCCAAGAAAAGAACACCGCCATGCATATCGTCTTTATGTCGACTATCTCCGTGACATGTATGTTAAGACTGGAGATAAGAAGTGGTGGTATAAATACTTAGGAGTTTCAACAGATCCAAACTGGCCTCTAACACGCTTCAAATATAAAAGACACATGGAGGAAAGCCAGATTAAACCCAAAAGATTCGTAACAATCTTTGACCCACCAGAAATTGTTTTAGGGAAACCATTCTGGCTTGAACGCGTCCTAAAAGGAGAACTAGGAACACCACCAGAACTAAAATCCTGGCTAGACTACATCCTAAGCGAACCGTAAACCTGAAAATCAAAATTAGAAAGAAAACCCCAACTAGCAGCACCAGAAACGAGCAATATTCTGTTTATGCTTGCATGATCCCACTTACAAACACCAACATCAACAATTCTTTTAATCAACCCAACAGTTAACTCTGAATTAGAGTTCATGTAACGCATCCACGTTACATAAATTGTAACGTTCCACGATACATCATATCCTCAATAAATTGAATATTCCCTTCCACCACCTGTAGACCGTTGAGGGATCCACGCCTAGAAGCTTAGCTATTTCGCTCTTACTAACCCCGGCTTCTATTAGCCTTGAAATTAGTGAACGTATATAATTGCGTTCAAACGCAATGGTACGCATTGCAACCACCGCAATTTTTCAAATAATAGAATATACACTTAGAAATCAAGCTAGAATATGCAAATTCCACCAATCAAAACCCACATGAATGTTATGAAGGTTATCTATTAACTAGTCGGCCTAAAATTTCATGAGTGTGAGGTTCAGGATGGAGAGGAACTGAATTTAAGAACTGCACAATTATTCTTACTCCACTTCACCGTGAACCTCCAAAAACAACCAAAATTAATATGTCGCACTTCAAACCAAGTGTAACATTTTCAAAATAAGGGAGTTTCAAAAAATACAGATGATAGTTCAATTTTACCATGTATATCTTTCTTGAGCTTTTTTTGCTTCTTCTATTCGCCTTGTTAATTCCTCAAGTATTTTCTCGTATTTCTTAGGTATCTTTAATTCAATTTCTCTTCTTTCTGCTTTTAGATGCTTGATTTCTTTTTCTATTTCTTTTATTTTCTCATTAATAATTGGGAATGATTCTCCAATTACTGTTACTATATTAACTAAAACACGACTCGTGTCCTTTATTTCAAGTATTAATCTTTTTAGAATTTTTGTTAAACTTTTTTGATGAAATGCTATTAAGGAAATTGGTTCAAGTATATTTTTTGCATCAATAGTAGAAATTTGACGAAAAGGTTGTTTACTCAATATTTCCTTTAATTTTTCAATTAATTCTATATTCTTATCTATCAAATCCATACTTCCTTCTAAAAAAACAATAAATGGTTTAAAAACGCTTTCAATTATTTCATGTTTACTTTGTAGTTTATTTTTAGTCATTTTTTATCACCAATTTTTAATCCAAGCTCCTTTTTAAGGACATATTCAATAAATTCTGAAATTTCCATGTCTCGTCTTATTGCCTCTATTTTAACTTCTTTCCAGAGTTCAGGATCTATTTTTATTGAAGTAGTTTTTCTTTTCTTCTTTCTAGTCATTATAATTCACAATTAAATATGTAATTACAGTAGTATATAAATTTAACTGTCTAGTATTACAGCATTACATTATACTCAAAGCAAAATATACAGTTTTAGAGAGAAAAGTCAATTAAGAATATAAACAATTTTATTTGATAAGACAAATATCAAATAAAAATACAATGATAGACACCTAAAAATTGTTTAAAATATTTATTTCTCCAATTCCATTTACTTTGTGGTGCCATTTATGACTTCTAAGAGGATTTTTGAGGTTAAGAATGGCATTCTAACTATTGATTTGAAGACTTTCCTGGATATGATTGAGGATATTATTGACAGAGCTAAGAAGGGTGAAAATAAGTATGATATTTTGGATGAGGTTGCCTTGGCAGTTGATGAGGAGTTTAGGAGGATAATCAAGGAAGGTGAGAAGCTCATAGAGAAGATTAGGAAGGGCGAAGTTAAACCAATCATTATTGAGTGAAATTATCTTTTAATTCTATCTATAAAGTCTAAGAAAAACGTTTATTTTTTACTTGGAAAAAGTATTTTTGGTGTTAGGTAGTTGAAGTTCAAAATTCTGTGTAATAAGCCTGGCCGTGCAAAAGTTGCAGATGGGACTATCTTAACTATTAGAGTCACAGTTATGAAAATCGACGAACTTGAAAGAACACCAACAGGACTTTCTTTTGGTGTTGGCTTTCACACAGCTATTGCAGCTTCATCTCCTGAAGAACTTAAAATGAAAGTTAGAGACAAACCTGAGCCAAAGGGAAATGAGCATATTAGAAGATTGGATATTTGGGAGATTGTAGATATTGTAAATGATGTCGAGCCTGCCATAGAAGAAGTTGAGTATAAAGGAAGTGATAATCATACTTATAAAATAATCGTTAAAATTGAGCCAACTACTGTGAGTAGAACTTTAGAATATAGGGACAAGGAAGGAAATCCAGTATATCATGTGCGTTGGGCCCCTACAATATTAACAAAAATTGTTAAGTAGATGGTCAAAATGGTATGTTTAGTTCCGACTGAGCATTTTAAGGATAGATTTTTGGAAAGAACTAAATCTTTTAATATGACTATAAATGAAATTGTTTCATATATTAAGGAAAAGTTATATAGAGAACCTCGATCACTTAAAGAGAATAAAAAGCATAGAGGGTTAGAAGGAGTTAGATATCATCTTTCTCTTAACATTTTTAATGGTGTTATTTTTAGAATAGTTTTAGAGAAAACTAGAGACTGTTTTAAGCTTATTACTCTATGGACTGAGAGTCCTTGATAATGCCTTAATAATTTCTCCACTCAATAATATCTC
>NZ_JBTVBB010000013.1:0-104380 GCF_058356305.1 Candidatus Culexmicrobium sp. | reverse complement strand
TTTCATTACTACTGTTATTCATTGGAATGTTTATTCTGTTAGTTTTTAAGATGGATTTACTTGTGGAGCTTTTACATGTTATCTTGATGTGGATATATCTATTAGGGTTTGTGTTGATGATAGAGATATTGGTCTTGTTTTGAGTGCTTTAAATTCTATTGTTAGAAGATTTGTGAAGCCTATTTTCCTTCTTTAGAGTTTAGGCATTTAATTTATTCTGCTGATTTACATTCTAAATATTCTGAGCTTATCTTCTTTTACTCAATTCATATTGCAATAGCTATTCTTGATAAATTGATTTATTATGATTTAGATACCATTATTAAAGGGGATTTAGTTCTAGAAGTAAAGTCGAGTAGAGGTTAAAGTTTAATAGTATTCTAATATTTCTATGTAAGCTTGAATTGATGTCTAATTGTCTTTAACCTTAAATAAAATGTAAAAGCTAATATGCTATACTCACAAATAATTTAACCAGAAATAAGTAGGGGGAATATTTACGGCTAGAGAAGCAGAAATCTCCTTTCTAGGAGAATTATCATTATATTATGCCAATTTTATTGAAGTGACTCCAAGAGAAAATCATGTGATAATAGAATTAGGATATAGGGATGAAAAATCAACAGTACTATACCAGAGATATGCTATTCACCCAGGTAGGCTTCAAGAATTTATAGATGCTCTACTTGAAGCAAAAATGTTTTATGAAGAAGAGGAAGAGGCGCCTCCTCCGCCACCAAAACCTAAAAGGCCGACAAGGAAACCTAGAAAAGTTAAACCAAAACTGGAAAAGAAGATTTGTCCAGAATGTGGACATGAAAATAAGCCTACAGCAAAATTCTGTGCTAAATGTGGTACAAAACTAGTCTAAATAAACCTTATTGTCAACAAGTCAACCACACTAACTTTAAAGAATAGTAAACAAGGAAATTTCACATTATTCATCATAACATAAAAGATAAAACGATGAAAAAGAATATAAAAACGAATAATCCATGTTTAACTTTATATATGTGGAGGAATTGATTAATGAAGGCTGCCTTTCGAAGTATTTCTCTTCCAACTTTTTGGGATGGAGAAGTTGAATTGACTTCTAAAGGTTTAAAAATGAAACTTCCTAAGCAACTTGAATCCGAGCTAAAGAGGAAGTATAAGCTAGATGAGCTAAAAATTTCTAAGAAGGAGATGGCTAAGAGATCGCTAAAAGAGGCTGCCCTCTTCACGTTAATTGGACCTGGAGCCTTCTTCATAGGTAAAGGTAAGGCTGTAGAAATTCCATTTGAGGCAATTGAAGATGTAAAAATTGTAGAAAAACGTTATGGCGTCCTGGGCAAAAAAGAGTTTATAGAACTAACCTTGGGATGGAAAGATAAACACTTCTCCATAATATTCTCCCCCTTTGAAGGAACTATTAGAAGACAGTTTAAAGCTAGAGAATTCTATAATGATCTTATTAGAGCTATGGAAAGACATCGAAAAGCAAGAATCCTTGAACAAGAAGAAGAATTCGAAGAGGAAGAACCATTAAGAGTAGTAAAGCCAAGAAGAGTCTCGAGAAGAAAGGCCATTAGATTCTGTCCAAAATGTGGAAATGAAGTTGAACCCGACGATAGATTCTGTACCAATTGTGGATATAAACTTCGATGACATCTCAGCTAAAATACAACTAAATAATTCTCATTTTATTTTTCTAACCAATTATATAATGACACTAGGTTTACTTACTTGATGTAGCTTTTTATTCGTTGAATTGATGGCAAATTTATGTGGAGAGGAGCTTGAGGAACTGTTGAGTCAGTAAATTTAGTTTTTGAGCTATTGATGTAAGAGATTCATTAGAAACCGAGATATGGGAAGGTTGATAGGCTAATTAAATCTTTGGATATCTAGATAATTTTCTGAAGCTCAGCTTTAATATTGAATTCTATGATGTGGATGGTCTGAGATAAGTTATACTGACACATATTAATCAAGATGGTCCAATAACTAGGTGTGCATATTGTCTTATAAAAGATGATGTGTAGAATTTGAATTTAAACATTAAATTACATCTTACTGGAACACTGATTTCAATTAAATTTCCATTATGAATTATAAATAAACCATATAGCCATATAAAGCCATAACATTTAACTTCACATTTTCATGGTATAAATTTTGATAATAACATTATCTGAGATTTCAATTAATTGGTGAAGTATTATAATTTTAAAAAGCGCTGTTATTTAGATTTACTATGAAATCTTTCTTTCAAATATCTTGTATACGTCTGCTTTTTTAATTCTCATTTCAATTTCATTTATATTAGTTGTGTAGAATCCTAAGTTAATCATTCTGTTAAAGTATTTTCCTCCAGAATATGTGTATCCAGTTGTTACTGGTTTTCTCTTATTTACTTCTTCATTTATATATGCTATAAAGTCTCCAATAATAGTGCTTCTTGGTAATTTGATGGGCTTCTTATTCATGCCCTTTAAAACCGCATTATACCCAGCTAAAATTCCAGTTGTTATTGCTTCAGTATGTCCTACTTGTGGACCGGATTTCTCTCCTGCAACGAATAGATTTTCTATGCCTATTACTTGCATTGTATTGTCTCTAGGAGCCATTGCCATGAATCTTATTGAATTACCTACACCTCCAGATATCGGATTTTCAAATCTTGCTCTTTCAAATCCAGGTATTTTCCTTAATAATTCTAGTGGAAAGTATGATGTCATGAGTTTTGCTGACCCAGTATCTAGTAATACTATGTTTTCTATATATTCTGGGTATGCATATTGAACACATGCTTTTATTTTGAGTTTATGTTCATCAATCAATTCCTTTGGTAATGGTATTATTACAGTTCCATTTTTATCAAGTTTATTTCTTATATCCTTAGATAATGATTCCTTTGCTATCTTACACGACCCACTCATAACTCCTGGAGTACCATCAGGCCTCACTCTATAATACTCCTCCACTTCTAATTTTTCTGTTATGCCTTATTCTCGGCTTAAAAGTGTGACATCTTAACATGCACATTACACATCCATTGCCATATTTTATGCAATTAGCTGGATAAGCCGAAGTTCCGGTTGCATCTATAAATACGTCACCTTTAATTTCACTTCCATCGTCTAAGATAACTGAAATTATTCTTCTACCCTCTCTCTTTACATTTACAACTCTTGATGAAGTCCTTACGTTAATATTCATTTTATTTAGAAGTTTTCTAATTTCTGGTTCAATTTTATATACATCATAGAGACTTGCATGTTTATGTCTTGGAAATTCTATATTCTTATGTCTTGCAATCCTATCCATTAATTCAAAAATTTCTCCTGCTCCCATAACTATTGCTTCTTCAGCTGCAGTAAATCTTCCATTATTTCTAAAGATTCCGCCAATCAGTCCAGTTCCAAGTAGCATGTCAGTTCTCTCTAACAGGGTTACATCTCCTCCAGCTTTAATTGCTCCAAGGGCAACTCCAATTCCTCCAAATCCTCCGCCAATGACTATTATCTTTACCATTACTTTCTCCTCTAAATTGAAATGATAAATAAATTGGATTGTTGATGTAGATTAGCGGTATATTAGTGATAGGGCTAGTTTATAAGTACTCCATAATGCTATGAGTACTATTATTATTAATAGTATGTTTTCCCACCATTTGTTCTTATATTCTTTTCCTATGAATTCTTCCTTATTTGTTATGATTAGTAGTCCTATTGCTATTAGTGGAATTATTACTGATAGGAAGATGAAATTAATACATCCTATCTCAAGAGCATTAACAAGGTATTCAATATGTGAATTAGCATTAACAAATGAGGCCAGTATTAAACCGGGAAGCACAGTTAATAATGTGGGATATATTGGCTTCGTAGAGATAATTGATGGTGGAGTAGCAGTCATTGGCGATAAAATTTACATTAAAGACAAGTTCATTGGAACAATTGCTGGGTTTAATGAGGATTATGCACCAAATCACATAACAATACTAATTAAAGGAAAACAATTAACAACTGGAACAAAATTGGGAATAAATCTTGAAGATACAATTAAAATTATAATGTAATATCAATCACGTCTACATGCCAATATAAAGTCTAGTTTGTCTTCATTTAATTCAAATTCATAAATTGCCTTTAATAATAATTCTCTTGCAACTTCACTACAAGTTAACTCTCTAGCTTTATAAATTGGTTTTGGAATAAATTCTAGATGTTTAATTTCACCATAATCAACTGCTTTAAGTATAATGGTAATTCCACTAACTTTTCTTCATGAATTTCAATTATGGTTGAAACTATTATGAATGGTGCTAAAGCCATAACAGCCAATATCAAGACTATTATTATAATTTTTGAAATCTTATGGATATCCTTCATATCTGACTCCTCCAATCTCCTCCCCAGCTCTCTTAGCTACAAAATAGGATGATGTAGTGATTATTGAGATTAGAGATAGAATGATTATTTCACGAAGCCTAGGAGTATGCATGGTGCGTGTAAATGTATTTGAAGGCAAATTCTCCAGTAAACTTAAGCATATTGAAGCATAAGTAAAGGCTAAATCTTCAATATTCTTAGGCTTAAAATTAATCCAGTAATCAATTAAATTTTCAACTTCACCACTTACCAATTGAAAGTACAGCTATTATCCAAAGTGTATTTTCAAGTGTAATTTGCAATTGTTTTCTCCATTAAATTTGCACGATACCTTTAAAAACAAGTTTATATTGGAATTTCATGGTGTAGGGTTAATTGAGTGTTGAAGAGAGATTAAAGGCTATTGAAGATAGAGTTCATAGCTTAGAGGTTAGAGTTGCTAAAATTGAGGGAATATTAGAGCAAATAGATAAAAGATTAAATCATATTGAAAGTGGAATTAAAGAGTTGAGGAGTTATTTTGAAAGTAGAATCAACCTATTAGACCGGAAGATTGATAGTAAATTTAACTGGATTATTAGTATGCTTATAACCATGTGGGTTACAATAATCCTAACAATAATATTCAAATAAACTTCAAGATTATTGACTCAATATTAACTTTGCCCTACCAATCTCATTAACTTTGAATTCATAAACAATTCTTGTTTAATTGTAGGTGTAGGCTTTAATTGGATATTGTTTTTCATTTGATGGTGTTATCAGTATTGCATCTAGATTATTTGGAACAATTACAGCAAGTATTCCAAGCTTTATAAATATTTCATATTTTGAAACATCAATAACCTTAGTAATTCCAATTAGCATCTTCAATTCTTAACTTTAAATCCTAAAATTCACTAATACTCAATCTATTCTAGCATTATTTGAAGACATTTTTCCTAGGTTTATTGATTCTCTAAATTCCCATTCTCCACTAATAAAGCTAATATTTAATTAAAATAAATAGTGGATTGGGGAGATTTAGTGGAGAGAATTGGTCATATTAGGGAGATATTTAGAGAGAGAATTGGAAGGATTTATCCAATTGAACTTAAGGGTAGAGATTATGGCGATAAGAGTAAGATTAAGGATAAAGAGTAGATCAACTAATAAGGTTTAGAGGCAAATGCATTAGTTAATTCTGGCTTTGAAACAATTTCACCTCAACTTCTATTACCAATAAAGGCAACTGAAAAGTTGGGTTTATGGCCCCTTCCATCTGAGAGATATGAAGTTAAGGAATATATGACTGCTGGAGGTCCAATAAGAAACTATATTATTTCAAATGAATTAAATGTCAATGTAATTGTTGAATATGAAACAAATAGCATTACATGTGATTTAGTTATATCACCAATTGAAGATGAAATATTAATTAGTGATAAATTGGCTGGAAAATTAGGATTAATAGTCTATGATTTTGCAGATGGAATTTGGAGATTAAATTGTGATCCATCAAATATGAAGAGAAGAAGTGTAAGTCGACAAACATGGCAATAAAATATTTAATTTAAACTTAAACTAACATATAAATTGTTAGAAAACTTCTTGACAAATAAAACTAATATTTAAAAATAATTAATAATACATACCACTATATCCAATTTTCATAATCATATACATTGAAGAATTTACAAAGAGATTAAAAGGAGTTAAATATAATTGGGCAATTTAAAATTCTATGTAGCCAATAAATTTGAGGGTTAATTAACACTTAATTTTAACTACCATTAAAACTTCTGTTTAGGTGTTTCATATCTTTATCCTATTGTTTACCAGACTTTTACTAAAAAGCTTTATGCTATCCATGTTCTTTTAGTAGGAAAATACATTTCATATAATATTGCAGGATTTTTAAGATTTTTATACAATTTAATCAATTTAACTATTACATCATTTATTGTCTTGCTTTTTCATTTTTCTTTTTAGTTTTAGTAGTTTGTGTTTTTTCTTTTTATTCTTGTGGTTGTTGTACCCAACTTTTTTACCTCAGGTGGATTTTTGTTTTTAGAATCCCTATTTCTCTAATACAAAGTCTACAGGTCTTAAAAACCATACATTCATAACTATTTAAGGTGTTTATATTACTGGATTTTTGTCTAGGAGTATTTCTGCATATTTGAGGTTATTGTAGATTGTATTTAATCCACTAGCTAATCCAATAGTCCAGACTTCATATTTGCTTGGTAGTGTTTTGTTAGTATTTTGTATTCTCTTGGCGGTATTCTTCCTCGTATTATATTTATTACTTGTCCTGGTATCTCTTTTAGGCCTAGGTGTGTTGCAAAGTATGCTCTTAGGTCGTATAGTTTGAATCTTCTTCCTATGGTTTTGTCCATTACGTCATATATGAACACGACCTTAATCTAGGTGATATTAGAGGTGAAGGATATTTTTATCCAATTGTATCGAGACCGATTGTAAGTATAATTTATCCATATGATAGTGAAACTGTTTCTGGTATTGTGGAGATTCAATCTGAAGTTACATCTACAATAACCATAAGCTCAGTGGGTTACCGTGTTTATAATCCAAACTACGATACTGGCAGGCAATCAATGTTTTATAACTCATCTCTAGGATTATGGGTTGGTTACTGGGATTCATCAACAGCACCAAGTGGGACTTATTATAGTATAAGAGTAATAGCATTAAATGAATATGAAATACCTTCAGAACCAGATGAAGTAGAGAATATTTATATTATTGGAGTTGACTAGCTTAAATCGGTTTTTTATATTAATTTCAATGTTTAATAAAAAGTTCGGGTACTTAAGAGGAGCTCTGGCCATAATGTCATCAATAATGTTAACAATAAGTTTGAAAGGTATTATTATGAACGTATGCAATTATTGTAATTAAAGGGTATCCTCCATATACTTATGAACCTGATATTGGGATCTGTCTACTTGTTTTATGTGGATTAATACAAATCATACTGACAAAAATACAAAAGTAACTGAAAATCTAAATGCAAAAGCACTGCAACTAAATCACAGTCGTTAAATTGGGAATAGGGCTTATTGATTTGCTTTATGTTTTTGTATTAATCTCTTTAACGCCAGATCTGCTCCTACCCCACTCCTCAATTCCCTATTAATATGATATCTAAGCACTCCCTCAGGATTATGAGGGTACTTATGTTCATATATTTGGAGAAGTTCACGGTATAATTGTTTAAGTTCTGAGTTTTCTTTGATTTTTTGAAAAATGTCTGCTTTCATAGTTATTTTCTTAATTGTTTTTGGTGATGATGTTAAACATTGTATAGAGTACATTAATCCTACTGTAGTCATGTTAAAGGGTGGAATTAGTATTGTGATTGCTATATTAAAACTACTCACTAATGGTCGCTCTTGAGAAAACAATATCAACAAATATAGTCCTGGTACCACCATCAATAATATTAAGTTAATCGTCATGATAATCAATTTCATCCTTCTGATTGTTTTCTTAGTTTCTCTTCCATAAATCATTATCAGCGCACCTATGTTAAGTATAAGAGCTACGTTCATTAATATTATAAATATGTACAATGGATATCCAAGATTACTCCTTGATATCCAAGATATCAATTCAGGATTTAATTCATAAAATGGCATTAGTGGGTGTTTAACATATGTTCTTGGATTTGGCGGAACGTATCCCCATGAAAATAATATGAACCATCCAATATCATGCGGTTGGACTTGAATAGGAGCAAAAATATAGGTCAAAATAAAAGTTAAAAAACCTTTATAATAGTGAAAAGCTTTATTTTTTGTCATAAACTTCACCACATAAATAAAAATGAAGTTATATGCTTGGATTACCTGTCGTTGGTTCATCCCACGTGTATCTATGCCATGGAGCTATTTTATTATAGTATTTTGGCCACCAGTAGTCTGGTCCATGCTCGGAGTCCGCCCATCCTTCATCATAAGGCCATGTCACATGGTAACCTTCCCAGTTTATTATGTTACAGAATGTTCCCCATGTATGAGCATATTCGCCCATACAGGGAGATGTGTCAAAAACATAAATTTCAAGTACGTCCCTGTAATTTAATGCTCTATTCTGACCTGGTGACGGGTCAAAATCTGCTGCATGATCATAATCAATGTATACAACTGGATGCGTATCTTCTATCCATGTCGGTTTATTAGGGTCCTCATAAAATATCCAATCATGCCAAGCTCTACCAACTAAAACAACTTCTTCAGTATACTGATCTAGAAATATTATGCAATGCAACTCCCAATCATGAAGATGCTTAGGATCATTTACATAGTAATACCAGTACTCTATTGCTATCATTGGTCCCATACCCAATTCATCATGAAATACATATTCTTCTACATGTATGAAGACTCTATATCCTGCATCGTATTCTGGATGTGACTCACGATTATCATAGTTATCTTTATTATTGCTTATATCCATGTCTTTATCAAAATAAAAATCGCATGGAAAATATGGCTCATCACTATAGTACATTAAAATAGGTTCATATGTTTGTGCTAGTGTTTTTAGTTGTTGTATTCTTGTTGAGTCTATTGTGTATGTTGCATGGTATCTTGTCAGGAGGTCTATTGATAGTGTTTCCCAGTATCCATATCTGTTTACTCCTGCTGGGCCGTCATTGTTTGGTTGTCCATCATAATGATAATAAATATTCCAAGCATCACATGGTGAATAAGCCACAATATAATACCATTTGTTTGGGGAGAGTGTTACTTGACTACTCAACTGGACGACATACCAATCCAAATAGCTTACATAAACTGTTCCATATGCAAGTAATATTCCATCCGGTCCACCCTCACGTATCTCAACGTAAATATATGACATGCCTTGTATTGTAACATTCCTCTCCCTTTCAACTCCCTCAACTCCAGCACTATATTCAGCATATAATGAAATCTTATCCACCATCCAACTCCTAGGCGGCTTAAATCCTTGACAAACCTTGTCTCCAGGACCCAGATTCAAGTAATCCTGAAGCTGAGCTTTCATACCTAGATAATACCAAATCTTTAAAGTAGCACTAGAAACAGCTTGAACTAATGATGTATATTGAATTGCTAATATTCCAACAATCAAAATTAGGAATAAAATCCTCCTCATAAATATCCCTCCCCAAGAACTAACCTCAAAAATATAAATTTCAATCCAAAATATTTAAACATTTTTTAAATAAATATTTAAAAAGAAAAGGATTTTTTATTTTAGATTAGTTAAATTTCTTTTTTAATTAATTTGATATTTAAATTTAGAAATTGAAATGTATCTTGGCTTCTTGTCCTTATTAGTTCAGACTTTTAATACTACGTTAGCCTTCTTCATAAATCAGCCTCATTTTCAATATAGTTAAATATCCTACATTCGTCTTCGTCGCTAATAGATTTTAAATTAACATAGCTTAGTTTAGAGTTACTTAATTACTAAGTCACTGCCTTCTTATTTATAAAAAGTGATTATGCAATTTGATATGCAGAATCGAATTCAAACATAAAACTGTATCCAAACGGCACCTTAATTATCATGGATTTTTGTCTTCAAAATGAAGATAAAAATGGGCGGGGTGGGATTTGAACCCACGATCTCCGCCGTGTGAGAACACAACAATATGCAATCAATATGCAAAACTAATCATTATATCATGATCTAATTCAATCTGCATTCAGTATCGCAAACATCTTTGACATTACTTTCCTTTTAATATGAATTATTTATTCATGGCTAAAATAAACAATTTTGATGTAAGAAGATAAATTTTTTCTCTAAGTTTATAGTGCAATTAAAAAGAACATAATATAGTAATAAGTTAGCAATCAAAGTGCTATCACTCAAGTTAAACATAATATTGATTTATAATATCACTTTCAATTCCACTACACCTTCTGTTTGATAACATGAAGATTTTAAATTTGAGTATAATACTGGAATTTCCACTCAGACCAATAATAAGGGTAATTGCACTATTACCAATATATCAATCAAAATTGCTTCGGAGAAAAGCTTTTTTCATTTATTGTGTAGTATTGTTTGTTTATATTGTATTATTTTTAGAGTTCGCTGTATTAATATGCATATTGTTATATTTGCTAGGATTGTTGCTGTTATTGCTAATATTGGTGTTTTGTATATTGACGTTAATAGTAATATTAACCATAGTGGAATGAATCCTCCAATTGATGTTGCTATATAGAAGATTAATTGAAGTTGATAGGGTAGAGGTTGAGGTGTTATAGTTGATAGGACTACTCCAGCTATTGTTATTATTGATGTGACTATTGTTAGAATGAGTGTTGCCCTTAAGTATTTTAGCTTTCCATTCAAGAATTGATAGGCAAAGAAAAGTGAGATTAAGCCGAAAGGAAGAGAAATCAGTAAACTGGCAGCCATATTTAAAATCCAACAAACAATAACCCATATGAAGAGAATAAATAAAAGACTGGAGGAAATTGAATTATTAGCATCTTTAATATACATTATCGAGAGAGCCCCCAACTTACTGTTTGTCCATTTTACTAAGGTATTAAAAATTAAATTTGTTTTCCTTTGATTATCACTATGTATTTCCAATTACCTTCAATAGTGTTTAGTGCTTTGAAATGTAATTCTAATGTTTCTTTTGGTCTTAATTCTACATATACATTATCATTTGATTTTAACAGTTTTTCTACATTTACTTTACCTGAATGTAATGCTTTGATTAGCGGTAGTTCAAAGCCTTTATTTGTCGTTGAATTTATTGCTACTAACATTATTTTATCGATATATATGATACATTGTTTAGCTCCTTGCAATCTTAACTTATATATTCCATTAAAAGCCATTAGGTTGTTTTTAACAACATGTACATCATAAGTATCCTTGTCATTACAAATTAGTATAGGTCCATCGTTTATCCAACCATTCTCACTTAGAATTGATAATGTTGAAAAGTCACTGCTAGAGGATGTAGAATATGTATATTCAACTCGTAGGTACTTAAATTTAGCTGCAACAAAGCCTTTGGACTCTTCGACTACATTTTCCACTTGATAGAGTTTGCATTTCCAATGAGAGAAGTATATTCCATAGTTTGGTGAATTTTGGGATGCTTCTATCATTGTTGCGAGAATATCATTAACTCTTGGTCCAATACCGAGGTTATACTTAATGTAAACAAAACTTGTAGGCAAACAGTCATTTATAGTACCATCAGATGGATAAAAGACGCTTCCTCCAATTCTATAATAGAAATCTATTCCGAATACTGTTTCTGGGCAGTAATAATAAGTTCCATCTACTTCTTTAACAACATCATAAGCCTTAAACCACACATCGGATAGTATACCATATTCCCAGCTACTAGTCAAATATTCTGCATAGCTTACATAGGTATACAACTTTAAACTTGATAGATCTGTCGTTATTGACAAGGGAGGAGGTTGATATATTTCTGGCGGCTTAGTATCTTCATCCCAAACCCAACCTTGAGTAACACCAGCACAAACAACCCATCCTATTTCCCACCAGTTATAATCTGAATCAGCTTGTAAATAGGCTATCCAGTCAGAATTTTCCTGTATTATTTTAGCAAAGTCATATTCTGGTTCTCCTGGAGCTTTTGGCTCGTAAAGCCATGTAGCAAAAATATTCCATGCCCACGTTCTTGTAACCCATTTATCTCCATAATCAAAATCTGAGTTTTCTGTCCATTCTGCAGCTGTTACAAGGTAGGTTTGTGTGTTTAGGATTAGAAATATTGCTATTATTGTCAAAGGTAATTTTCTATTCATATTTTCAGATTTCCCCTAAAATAAATATATCATGCTTTTATTTAAATATAATTATTTACTTGAATATTATTTATTTTAAAATACATCACTTTTCAAGAACAATAACTTCAATTCTTGATAGTTTTAGATAGGATTTATTGAAATTTTGGTAGGTAATCTACTTAAATTTGATTAACTTAGCTTGAATAAGAGCTACTTAATTACTAAGTCACTGCTTTCTTATTTATAAAAAGTGATTATGCAATTTGATATGAAAAATTGAATTCAAACATAAAATTGTATCCGAATGGCACCTTAAATATCATGGATTTTTATCTTCAAAATGAAGATAAAAATGGGCGGGGCGGGATTCGAACCCGCGATCTCCGCCGTGTGAGGGCGGAATCCTAGCCAGCTAGACCACCCGCCCTAATTAAATTAATGTAAGCTTCAAACTTAAAATTATCACTTTCATATTGCTTTTCAATTTCTATAAAGATATTCCTTCTTGTTAATGTATAATGTGGATTAAAATATGTTGTGAGGGAACTATCTTGTGCGTTCTCTACGTTTCCAACGTAAGTTTTTACTTCTGCATCGTCTACATTTAATTGCTGATCGAGGATTTCTTGCACCACATTTTCTACAAATTTTCATGAAAAGTCTACGTTGCTGTGCGATATGAAGTTTTTCTGGGTCGTGTATTGGCATTATACATCCCTTGCAAAATACAATAGAGCAGAATTATAAAGTTTTTGATTATAATAATTATATTGTTGGATTATGAGGGAGAGAAATGAAGGTTAAGAGAGTTAGGGAAATGATTATAGAGGAAGTTGTTAGACATGGGAAAATTACTGTAGATTTAGGGTTAAAAATGATTAAAGAAGCAGAGAGTGATCTTAATGCTTCACGGAGAATTGTCAGGTGGATTGAAGATATGGTTAAAATCGTTAATGAAAAATCTATGGAAAATCAAATAAAAGCCAAGAGAGCTCTAGATAAGAGTGAAGAAGAACTTGCAAGAGAAATTATTCTCATAGCGAAGATAATGGATAGATTAGTTAAAGAGCTTATTAAAGTTAAAGAGGAAATCATGAATAGAGAGAGAATTGTTTTGAAGACAATTAGGAGAATGGAGTTAAACTTGGAGAGAATAAATAAAGCTATAGCTGATGAAGTTGAATGGTTTTCATTAAGAGATATTGTTAGACAAGTTCATAGGGAGTATAAGGATATCTTTCTACTAGAGAGACATGTAGAGAGATTGAATAAAGCATTAAATATTGGGAGAGAGTTGGTTGAGAGAACTAGGATAATAATTGAAGAAGGAGTAGCTTCAGTGGAAATTAGAGATTTAATTAAACTTATTGGTGAAGAAGAAATTGAAAGACAGGTTGATGAAGTAATAAAATATTTGAAGCAAATCTAAAATAAAGATTTAAGTATTTCAGCTATTTCAGCTGGTTTCTTGGCTACTGGTACATTTGCCCTGTTGAAGGCCTTTATTTTACTTTCAGCAGTACCAGCTGTTCCAGTTATTATTGCACCTGCATGTCCCATTCTTTTCCCTGGGGGAGCAGTTCTACCTGCAATGAAGGCTACAACAGGTTTAGGATACTTTGACTCTAAAATGTATTTTGCAGTTCTCTCTTCTATATCACCACCAATTTCACCAATTATTACTATAGCCTTTGTTTGGGGGTCATTTTTAAATAATTCCAGGATCTCCATGAAATTGAGGCCTACAACGGGGTCGCCGCCAATTCCAATACATGTTGATTGCCCAATATTTTTACGTGTAAGGCTCATAGCTATTTCATATGTTAGTGTTCCACTTCTAGATACTATTCCTATGTTTCCAGATTTAAAGACGTGGCCTGGCATAATTCCAACTTTACATTCACCTGGTGTTATAATTCCAGGGGTGTTAGGGCCAATTATTTTTACTCCATATCTTCTGGCTATGGTGATCATCTTTATGGAGTCATGTACTGGTATATGCTCGGTTATAACGACGATATTTCTTATTCCAGCTAATATAGCTTCTAATACAGCTTCAAATGCAAATGGGGCTGGAACAAATATAATGGAAGTGTCGGCGTCATGATGAGCTAATGCCTCTAGCATAGTATCATAAACTGGTACTCCATAGACTTCCTGTCCACCTTTCCCGGGGGTGACTCCAGCTACAATTTTAGTGCCATAATCTAGCATTAATTTAGTGTGGAATCTACCTTGTCTACCAGTTATACCTTGTACAATAACTCTTGTTTCTCTATTAACAATAATTCCCAATCTCTATTCCTCCCTTGAAAGTTTAACTGCAAGGGAAGTTGCTTCTTCAATTGAAGTTAATGCAAGTATACCTGCTTCACTTAAAATTCTTCTTCCTTCCTCTTCATTTGTTCCAACTAGACGTATAACTATTGGCTTTTGATTTGAAGCAGACTTTAAAGCTGAAACAATACCTTTTGCTACAACATCACAACGGGTTATTCCACCTAAAATATTCACTAAAATAACCTTAACACGTGGATGGTTTAAAAGAATCTGTAGAGCCTTTGCAATTGCTTCTTCACTTGCTCCTCCACCTACATCAAGGAAATTGGCTGGTGATCCACCATGCATTTTGACTAGGTCTAGTGTGGCCATGACGAGTCCAGCGCCATTTCCTATAATGCCAATATCTCCATCAAGCTCAACATATGATAATCCAGCCTTCTTGGCTTCAATTTCTATGGGCGTTAAATCTCTCAATGAAACTTTATCCATCAATTCTTTGTGGCGAAATAATGCATCTTGATCAATATTAAGTCTTGCATCAACAGCAAATAATTCTCCATCACTAGTTAAAACTAGTGGATTAATTTCAACTAGTTCAGCATCATAATCAACTAGAATGTTATAAAGCTTCTTTAAATAATTGGCTATTGGATTAATTAATGAATGCTCTAGACCAAGTTTCTTCAACATGTTTCTAGCCATAAAAGTGTGGAAGCCTATTAATGGATCAATATGTTCCTTGACTATTAAATGAGGATAATTCTTTGCAACTTCTTCAATGTCAACTCCACCCTTTGAACTGGCAATAGCTACAAATTTCCTAGCTGTACGATCAATAGTTATGCCAATATAATATTCACTTTTAATTGGAAGCTTCTCTTCCACTAAGATCTTGTTAACCTTGAAGCCCTTGAAAGTAGAGCCTAAAAGCTCTGAAGCAATTTTTTCGGCTTCATCAGGTGATGAAGCAAATCTAATTCCACCAGCCTTCCCTCTACCACCAACCAACACTTGAATCTTTAGCACTACTGGCTTACCAATAGATAATGCAATTTCCCTTGCCTCTCTTGAAGAGGAAGCTACTCCTCCCCTCGGGATCTTGATGCCATATGAAGAAAATACTTGTTTAGCTTCATACTCATAAAACTTCAAGTTACATGGCCTCCAACATTCTTCAATGGCTCTATGACTATATGAGCTGAAGTTGAAATAACACCTTCAACCTTAGATACTGCCCTTAAAAATGAATCTAGCATTGATTGGTCAACAATGGCAATTAAATCTATATCACCAGTAACTCGATATAGTTTATTAGCAGGAAGCCCCTTTATCTTCTCATATGCAATTTGCCTTAATTGTGGTTGAATCTTAATGAAGACAAAGGCGTCTGCAGATCTAATTTTTAAAACTTTTAGAGCTTTCTCTGTTAAATCTATAAAACCTCTTCCAGTGCGGATTAAACCTGCTTCCTTAAATTTCCTTAAATGTATACTGAGAGCTTGCCTCGTTATACCTAACTCTCTAGCTATTTCACTTTGAGATTTAGCGACAGTTAAAACATTAATACTCTTACTACTCTTATACAACTTCATTAGTAAGTCTCTTTGCCTATCCGTCAAATGGGGGTAATCATGCTTAATCCCTATCATGACAATCCCTATATGACATACGTAAAGGTTTACTTATAATTTTCTCCAAGTATGTGAATAATGATTCTAGGCAACCTAAATCTTATAAATGGCTTACTCGTATTATTTCTAAGCTTACATTATAAGATGGAGGGGGGAAGACTATGGCTCAAGAAAACGCTGTGCTAGTAGGAAATAAACCTATTATGAATTATGTATTGGCTTGCCTAACATTATTCCATCAAGGCGCAAAGGAAGTAAGTGTAAAAGCTAGGGGAAGAGCAATAAGCAAGGCTGTCGATATAGTGGAAATTGTTAGAAACAGATTTCTAACAGACGTTAAAGTTAAGAATGTTGAAATTGGAACAGAGCAAATAACAACACAAGATGGAAGAACAATAAATACAAGCACTATATCAATAGTTCTAGTGAAGGGCAAGTAAAAGTAGCGCAGAAACGCATAGCCACCAAATTTTATTTCTTTATGGGGGTTTAATTTTCGTGAAATTACCCATATGTCTCGTATGTATGAAAAGTGGAATTCTATGTCCCAGTTGTCAAGAGAAGTTTGATAGAGGTGAAATAACATCTCTAGATATTGAGGTTGCTCGACATCTCTTAGAAATTGAAAGAAAATTTCCTGCAATAAGAGATTCAATTTTCTTTAAAGCTGTAGATGTTGGTAAAATGCTTATAGTTTTAATTAAAAGTGAGGGAAGATTATATAGGCCTTTATGGAATAAAGTTGCTAAGAAATTAAGCTCAAAAATAGGTAAACCTGTAAGAATAGTTGAGAAAACAGCAAGTATACGTCAAATAGCTGAACAAGTTTTAGCTCCAGCAAGAGTACTAGGAGTAAATGTTGTATGGTTACCGGATGGGAGTAGAGAAAACTTCATAAGAATTTCTCAATCTGATATAAGGAGGTTAGCAATAAATATTCAACAGGCAGAGAAAGTAATTTCTGAATTTACTAAAGAAATAATCCATATAGTGACAAGTTAAGTGGAGGAAAATCAATGGTCTTCGACCAGTTGGGGGAATGGAGAAAAACACATTATACAAGTCAAATAACACCAGAACTTAATGGTAGGGAAGTCACTATATTTGGATGGGTATTAGAAGTCAGAGATTTAGGGGGAATAAAGTTTATATTGTTAAGGGATAGGGAGGGAATAATTCAAATTACAGTTCCTAGAGGCAAGGTGGGAAAAAAGGTTCTAGAGAAAACTAAGAAGTTAAAACGTGAAAGCGTTATTGGTGTAAAGGGAACTGTAAGGGCAATGTCAACAGCGCCCAGAGGTGTAGAGGTAATACCAAGTGAATTAAGAATATTAAGTAGTGCAAAAACACCATTACCAATAGATACAACTGGGAGAATACATGCAGACTTAGATACAAGACTAGACATGAGGATACTTGATCTGAGAATACCTAGAAATTTAGCCATATTTAAAATACATCACATAGCTCTCAATACTATAAGACATTTCCTGATAGGAAAGGGTTTCATTGAAGTTGTAACACCTAAAATACTGGCAACTGCAACTGAAGGGGGAGCTGCATTATTTCCAGTGGCATATTTTGAAAAGGAGGCATATTTAGCTCAAAGCCCCCAAATATATAAGGAAATATTGACATCAGTCTTTGAGAGAGTTTTTGAAATAGCTCAGTTCTATAGAGCAGAGGAATCAGATACAACCTATCACCTAAACGAATTTATATCGGTAGATATTGAGGCAGCCTTTGTAGAAGCAAGAGATGTAATGAAAATACTGGAAGAACTAGTAATTCATGTAGTGAAGGAAGTTAAAGATAGAAACAGAAAGGAACTAGAATTATTAGGAGTAAAATTAGAAGTACCTGGAAAGCCATTTAAAATAATCACATATGATGAAGCATTAGAACTATTAAAAGAATATGGATTCAAGATAAAATGGGGGGAAGATCTACCGACACCAGCAAATAGAAAACTAGGAGAAATATATAATGAACCATTCTTCATAATAAACTGGCCTAGAAATTTAAAGCCCTTCTATATTAAACCAAAAGATGAAAATCCTAAAATCACAGACTCCTTCGATTTAAACTGGTCGTGGCTTGAACTAGCAAGCGGAGGAACAAGAATTCATGAGAAAAAACTATTAATTGAAAGATTAAAGGAAATGAGGCTTCATCCTGAAAGTTTTGAACCATTCTTAACATATTTTGACTATGGAATGCCACCTCATGCAGGGTGGGCAATTGGTTTTCAAAGATTATTGATGATTATAACAGGAGCAAGAAATATAAGAGAAGTAACACTATTCCCAAGGGATAAAAATAGACTTGTCCCCTAAAAACCATTTTTATCTGGAAAAACAGGCTTTATAATTTCTCTCAAAAATATTGTTGCATAAAAACCCTTCCTTAAAATAAATCTTAAGGATAAAGCACACTTATCATTATTCTCAGATGACTCAACACTTAAAACAGTAAAATCTTCAATTGGAAACACTATGGGACGGTAGGTACCATGAAAATCAAAGTGAAATAATTTCCTTAAACGGAAAGACTCAGTTGAAATATTTTCTTCCTCCAATACTTTTAAAACAGGTTCAAATGCAACACCTTTAGGAAAAAGTTTTATGTCACAACCAATTATTGGAAGAACAATTGAAGCAAATCCTCTTCGAATTAAACTATTAACCTTATCTAGATTGGATCTCTCAACTATAAAGACTTGAGATCTAGGAATACTTCCAGTTACTGGAAAGCCAACTAAATCGCCAATTACAGCTTCATTTAATGGTAAACCAAGTTTAATTCGATAACTTAGCATTTTATTGAATAGATATGATTGATAGGCATTAATGAAAAGCTTTCTTAGCATTTTAGGAATTTTTTTGATTAATTTATAATAATTTTTACATTTATTTCTTAAATCCCTAAGTATTAATAATTCATAGTCTACTGGAAGAATAGATTTCT
This sequence comes from Candidatus Culexmicrobium sp., assembly GCF_058356305.1. Classification (NCBI taxonomy): domain Archaea; kingdom Thermoproteati; phylum Candidatus Culexarchaeota; class Candidatus Culexarchaeia; order Candidatus Culexarchaeles; family Candidatus Culexmicrobiaceae; genus Candidatus Culexmicrobium; species Candidatus Culexmicrobium sp. Next base: position 85,330 of record NZ_JBTVBB010000013.1, on the reverse strand, counting down.
GCTTCTCAATAAGCCTGTAAGGTTGGTAATCCTCGAGAATATGCTTAATAGCTAATTCAAAGTTTCCAGTTAATAAGGCCTTACCAATTCTATGGGAAATTGGTCTGATAGTGCCAAAACGCTGATAACCAAAAAAGGCTGGTAATCCTCCAATGCTTTTAATTTCTTCTAGGAGAACTTTAATTCGTGATAAGACTGTCTTTTCAGATAAGGGTATTGCTCTTATCTTTATAGTAAATCTATTTCCATAAAGCTCATTGATTCTAACTGGAATATATGAACGTGAATGACAGGTTATTCTAACGTTCTTACTTTTGAAGTTTAAGTTGAGATCACTTGGAGAGTAAATGCTAATTAACTGACTTGTAATAGCTCTAGCATCCTTTAAACCTAGAAATGAAAAGGCACTAATAGGAATTTTCAGGGAATGTGACAATAGATAGAGGGCAGTTAGAGTAGCACAATTTCTCTTAACCAGTATTGCACGAATATAATTTCCATATCCTGACAACGGAATATTAAAGCACTGCATGCTTGAAAAGGAAATTGGAATAACAATTTTACTTCTCAAAACTTCTTCAACAATAAAGTCCTCAGGTATTAATCGTATTTTTCCATTAACACCTTCAGTCCTAGTCAGATAATAGTGAAGTCCAAGTTCATGGTCGAGCTTAGAAAAAGTAGATGGAAACACCCATTTACACCTCAAAGCAGGGACAATTTACCAGTTATCTTATCTATTAATTTTTCAGGGGCAGGACCAATACCAACACATGTTATTGTGCCAGGCTTTAATTCAGTTAGACCCCTATCAGCAATTAACGATATAGGTAGGTTGCTATGCTTCGCCCTATTAAATATGCTGAGTAATTCATCTCTACTCCCAACCTTAACAACCACCTTCTTTTGACCTTGCGATAGCCATGCCCTCCACCAGTTAGGGAAACGAAGCCTAGAATCTTCTGCAGCACTTATAGATGCATGGGCCACTTGGACAGCAATTTTACCCCTACTCATTTTCAAGTCAGTTCTAATAACTATCACCTGTTTTAATTTCATATTAAACACCAATACTTCTAAGCGAAGTGAGCCTCCCCCTACTTAAGTAGGGGGCTTCCCTCGTTTAGGGTAGGCTTTACGCCTATCCCCTCATTTGAGGGTTCGGGGGGTTCACGTCTCCCCCATCCCACTCCTCTCGTTAAGGAGCGGGCTAAATTGATAGTGGAGTTCAAATCTCTATTATATTTCAAACACATTTGGGGCATTTAAACTCTCTTCCTTCAACTTTTCGGGCAACATGCCCACATCTATGACATCTTTTTGAAGTGTTTTTTGGATTGATATATACCACAGGTATTCCTTCTAAGTTAGCTTTATACTCGATATACGTTTGAATTTTTCTGAAGCTCCAAGCATACAGTCTTCTGTTAAGTTTTGCAGAACCATTAATATTTTCTCTGATATTCTTCAGCTTCTCCATGACAATGATTGGTTTCTCGAATTGTTTAGCGTATTTTACGACCTCTTTAGCTATCGTGTGGAGGATTTGATTAACCATTTTACTCTCTTTGCTTCCTATTCGCTTAACTAAATCAATTCTCTTCTTTCTCTGCAAATTCCTTCGAACATGTGCATACTTTCCTCTGATTTTCCTTATCTTAGCGGCACTCCAGAACTGTCCATTAATAGGTTTTGATAGGTTGTGCTTGGATATTGCTATTGCCACAGCAACGTTCCACTCTCCCAAATCTACACCTATTACAGTTTCTGGTTCATCGATTAGTTCTACTTCTTTCTTAAGCACGAAATGTGCATACCACTCTCCATTTCGCTTTACCATCTCCACCGTGCAGAATTGCCATTTACCTTGCAAGGCTTCCTCAATGAAATTCTTTTGTCTTTCACCGAAAACTATTGGCAATGTTATCCTCTCCTTACGATTCAAGCTCAGAGTTAGCCAATATGGAGTTAAAATATTAGTAGTTTTGGCAAAGTTATAGCAACGCTTATCGAAACGAATTGAAATTCTTTTTAACTTGGGCATCCCTGATTTAACCTTACCTTCTTTCTTCTTTTCGTTGAAGCTCCTTAGAATTTCTACTGCTTTGTCTCTTGCTGTCTGGATTAAGGCAGTATTCAAGTTGAATAGTTGCTTAGCCTTCTCATAGCCATTTTTGTTTGACACTCCCCCTGCTTAAGCAGGGAGATTCTTGCTTCTAGGGTGTTCATTTTTTGGGTGTTCATTGCCCTTTTAGGCTTCCACCTATATCTATCCCACCTTAGAAGCAAGGGCTGTGCCACCAGCCCGTTATCCCTACCCCTCCAAGAGGGGCTTGGGATTATGGCTCCACAAGATTTAGCTATATTTAATACTCCCACTACGTCGGCATTAATCACCCTATTGCATTTCGAGCAGTAGAACAGACCTCTATGTCTTCTAGTACCCTCAACTCCACAGAACGGGCATATACTTGAACTCTTATATTCACTTACCTCCATCACTTCTATGCCATGCTCCTCTGCCTTTTCTTTAAGCCTCTGAATTATCCATCTGAAGCTCCAGAAGTTGTGAATTATGGCATTCGTCTTCGAATTTTCATGGTTGACATCTCTCATGCCTTTAAGGTTGCCAACCACTATTTTTTGGATTCCATTTTCAACAGCATACTTAACTATCCACTTCACCATAGCGTTTATCGCATGTTTAAAGCGTCTCTGCCTTATCCTATAGAGTTTTCTAAGCCTTCTAGACGTCCTAACCTTGTTAATTCTAGTTAGCCTGCTCTGCTCTTTAGCTATCTTCCTAGCCCAATACCACCAATCAGCTAGGACTGTCTTGCCTGAGAAAGCTATGGGTCGTTTTAATCTTTCATGCCACACGGTTGCTAGATTTATAACTCCCAAGTCTATGTGGAGGGGCTTATTGCCACATCTTAAGGATGGCTTCTCGACCTTAACAGCCATAAAGCCCCTCCACACCTTATCCACATCATCATAAATTATCTCAAGTCTACCCTGCTTTCCTCTCCACCTAAGCTTACCCTTATTCCTTAGTTTGAGGCTTTTAGGAAGGTAGAGGTACTTATTATCTATCATGTAGCAGTCATTTCTTATGATTATCCTAAGTTCTCTTCGACCATTCCTCTTCCAGTATCTTGGCATGGACACCTTCTTTATGTGTGGCGGTAGCTTTCCTAACTTCTCCAACTTCTTTAGCCTTAAAAAGCTCCTCCATGCTTCATTATTCTTTCTTATTATCTGTTGTGCAGTAGCTGATCCTATCAGAAGGACATACTTCCTGTACAGATGTTTAGGATACCATGAAAACTTCTTATAATGGATGTAGGCTTGCCTACGCTCAAAGTTAAGTTCATTCCAAAGTCTAGCACAATTGTCTGCTAACTCCCATAGGACTGTGTGTCCCTCTACTATGAACGTGTTTGTCCTCCTCACTTCTTTTCACCTTGCTCCTCTATATACCTTCTAATAGTCTCTGACGACACATGCCCTGCAGTTGAGACAAAATAGCTTCTAGTCCATAGTGAAGGAAGCTTTAAAAGCTCGGGGAACTCTCTTCTGAGTATCCTAGAGGTCTTGCCCTTAATCCTTCTCAACACTATGTGGGGAGACCAATATGGTTGGACTGAGATGAACAAATGGACATGGTCAGGTTGAATCTCTAATGCAAGAATCTCCCAGTCATATTCCTCCGCTATTTCTCTGATGAGTTGTTCTAATCTACGCTTAATACCGCCCACTAGTACGGGCTTCCTTCTCTTTGGAATCCATACGAAGTGGTAGTTACAGAGATATACTGCATGCCTAGTTCGTCGATAGCCCATCAACATCCACAATAGGTTGTCGATTATTTAAACCTATCGACACCATTCATCTCCCCACTAAAGAAGGGAGTTTTCTTGCGGTAATTCTATATAATCAAAATAAAAGTTAAAGGCTACACCATAGTAACAGAGCAACTAGAAAAACTTTTATTTTTGTCTATTAGATGGAGATAGAGATTAAATAGAGGTGTATAAGTGATGGAAGAAGAATTAAGATTACCAGTCTGCATATCATGTAAAACACCAATAATTCCAGGAGAGAAAGGGGTTAACTTTCCTTGTCCAAACTGTGGAGAGATAACTTTATGGAGATGCTGGCGTTGTAGAACAATTGCAAACACATATAAGTGTCCAAAATGTGGATTTGAAGGACCATAGGAGGATGGAAGAATGGGAAAGGTATTTGTGATCGTGAAGGTTTATCCAAAAGAGGCAGATACAGATTTAAAGGAAATGGAAGAAGAAATTGCAAAGGTATTACCTGAAGGAATGAAAATAGTTCAGTCAACTAGGGAGCCAATAGCCTTTGGATTATCCGCCCTAAAAATGGGTATAGTAATGCCTGAACAGACAGAAGGAGGAACAACAAAACTGGAAGAAGCAATAGCAAGTGTACCATTAGTAAGCCAAGTACAAGTAGAATATGTTACGAGAATGATGTGATTACAAAAATTTATTACAAAATAAACATATACTTCATATAATTGTAGGAGAATTAGAGATTAGAGCTGGGGAAACATATGTCTTTTGGAGAATCTAGAAGGAGAATTGAAGTACAACTGAGGGTAGCTGAGGCTAAGCAGAGAGATGTTGGTAGAGGGAAGGTTAGAATAGATTCTAGAGTTATGCGTAAATTGGGTGTTAACCCAGGTGATATTGTTGAGATTGAAGGGAAGAGAAAGACGGCTGCCATAGTTTGGCCAGCTTATCCTGAAGATCAGGATATGAGAATAATACGTATGGATGGCTTGATAAGGAAGAATGCAGGTGTAAGTATTGGAGAAAAAGTAATTGTGAGAAGGGCAAGGGCAAGGGCAGCATCAATAGTCAAGTTAGCACCATCATCATTTTCAATAACTGTTGACAGTGCCTTCGTAAATTTCGTTAAGAAAAGACTGTATGACTATCCACTTACACAGGGAGATACAGTACTAATTCCAGTATTAGGCCAAGCAATACCCTTCACAGTAGTATTAACAAGGCCGGCTGGAATAGTATTGGTAACAGAGGACACTCATGTTATAATATTGGAAAAACCTGCAGAAGAAATAAGAGTACCAAGAGTGACCTATGAGGATATAGGAGGACTACATGAAGCAATACAGAAAATAAGGGAAATGGTAGAATTACCATTAAAGCATCCAGAATTATTCAAGAGACTAGGGATTGATCCGCCTAAGGGAGTATTATTATATGGTCCACCTGGATGTGGAAAAACACTACTAGCAAAGGCAGTGGCAAATGAGACTGACGCCCACTTTATATCAATTAATGGACCAGAAATAATGAGTAAATTTTATGGAGAATCAGAGCAACGTTTAAGGGAGGTATTTGAAGAAGCAAAGCAACATGCACCATCAATCATATTCATAGATGAAATAGACGCCATTGCACCTAAAAGAGAAGAGGTAACAGGTGAAGTTGAAAAGAGAGTAGTTGCACAGTTATTAGCATTAATGGATGGACTTGAAGCAAGAGGAGACGTCATAGTTATAGGAGCAACAAATAGACCAAATGCACTAGATCCAGCCTTAAGAAGACCAGGAAGATTTGATAGAGAAATAGAAATAGGCGTCCCAGACAAGCAGGGGAGATTCGAAATACTTCAAATTCATACGAGAAACATGCCATTATCAAAAGACGTAGACCTAAAGAAACTTGCAGAAATAACCCATGGATTTGTAGGGGCAGATTTAGCTGCATTATGTAGAGAAGCAGCTATGAAAGCTCTACGAAGATATCTACCCCAAATAGACTTACAACAAGAACGTATTCCCGAAGAAGTCCTAGAAAAACTGCAAGTGACAATGGAAGACTTCATGGAAGCCTTCAAGGAAATAACACCATCAGCCATGAGAGAAGTATACGTTGAAACTCCAAGCGTACACTGGGAAGATGTTGGTGGACTAGAAGAGGCAAAAAGAGAATTAATAGAGGCAGTTGAATGGCCAATAAAATATCCAGACGCCTTCAAGAGAATGGGGATAAAGCCGCCAAGAGGAATACTATTGTTCGGTCCACCTGGATGTGGAAAAACACTACTAGCAAGAGCAGTAGCAACAGAAAGTGAAGCAAACTTCATAAGCATAAAAGGACCAGAACTAATAAGTAAATGGGTGGGTGAGTCAGAAAAAGCCATAAGAGAAGTCTTTAGAAAAGCTAGACTAGCATCACCAGCTATAATATTCTTCGATGAAATAGACGCTATTGCACCAATGAGAGGACTTGGCTATGGAGACTCAAGAGTAACAGAAAGAGTAATAAGCCAACTCTTAACAGAAATGGACGGCCTAATAGCCCTAGAAAACGTAGTAGTTATAGGGGCAACAAATAGGCCGGATATTATCGATCCAGCCCTATTGAGGCCGGGAAGATTAGATAGGATAATCTACATACCGCCACCAGATTTCAAAGCTAGAATAGAAATATTAAAGATCCATACGAGAAATATGCCATTAGCAGAAGATGTAAATCTAGAGGAAATGGCAAAGATAACTGAAGGATATTCAGGATCAGACTTAGAAGCAATATGTAGAGAAGCAGCCATGCAAGCACTAAGAGAAGATATAAATGCTAAAAAAGTATCTAGACGTCACTTCGAATTAGCATTAAGAAGAGTTAGACCATCAATAACAAAGGATATGATACAATATTATAATAGGTGGATAGAACAATACAAGCAAATGAAGCCAATGCGAGCAAAGCTACTTACATTCACATAATTGAAGGTGATGGTAATGGTCAAGGAGCAAATCTGGATTTCAGAGCCATTAGAAGTGGCGTTAATGACTATCTTGAGCAGAAAAGAAGCTATGCGAGACGTAGAGCTCTATGAAAATCTAAGACAAATGTATAGCAACTTATCCTTCAGAGAGTTTAATAAGGCATTAATGAGACTTGAAATATGGGGTAAAATAATAGTAACAGTTACAAAAAAGGGAACAAGAAATGTTAGTTTAGTCAAAAGGGAGTAGAAATGGGAGTAAACCTTAGAGATATCATACCTGAAGAAGCACTAGAAAAAGTAAATATGAAATACTTTAACAATAAATCTCTAGCCATTGACGCCTATAATGCATTATACCAATTTCTATCAATAATACGTCAACCAGACGGAACACCGTTAAAAGATTTGAAGGGGCGAATAACAAGTCATCTAAGCGGATTATTTTATAGAACTGTAAACTTACTGGAAAATGGAATAAAACCAGTCTATGTATTTGATGGAACACCACCAGAAATAAAGGAACTAGAAATAATTAGAAGAAAGAAGATCAAGGAAGAAGCAATAATAAAATATGAAGAGGCATTAAAGAGAGGAGACTTAGAAGCTGCAAGAACATATGCACAGCAAACAGCAAAATTAAATGAAGAAATGGTTGAAGATGCAAAGAAGTTATTAGATGCAATGGGGATTCCTTGGGTTCAAGCACCATCTGAAGGAGAAGCCCAAGCAGCATATATGGCGAAAAAGGGAGATGTATGGGCTACAGTAAGCCAGGACTATGACTCATTATTATTTGGAGCACCTAAACTAGTTAGAAACTTAACCATATCAGGAAGAAGAAAGCTACCTAGAAGGAAGGAGTATATTGAAGTTATACCGGAAATCATCTATCTAGAAAAAGTTCTAGAAATATTAGATTTAACAAGAGAACAGTTAATTGACATAGCCATACTCATAGGAACAGACTATAACCCTGAAGGAATAAGGGGAGTGGGACCGAAAACAGCTCTAAAAATAATTAAAAAACATAAAACAATAATGAATGCACTAAAAGAAATTGGAAGAGCAGAATTCCCAGTAGATCCAGAAGAAATAAGGAGGATATTCTTAAACCCCCACGTAACAGATAACTATCACTTAGAATGGAGAGAACCAAATAAAGAGAAGGTTATTGAAATTCTATGTGAAGAACATGATTTCTCATTAGAAAGAGTAAATAAAGCTCTAGATCGAGCCATAAGGGCTTATAAGAAGAGTAGACAAAAAACACTTGAATTCTGGTTTAAAAAAGATTAAACACGCCAGCCATATCTTCCAATTAATGGTACAAATACACATCCACCAGCAGTAAACGACTTAAATCTACCATCAGGTAACTTAACACCAACAACAAGTTCTTGATAATAACTCCCGCCAACTGGAATTACAATTCTTCCATTAATAGCTAATTGATCTATTAGAGGTTTAGGTATTTTAGGTGCAGCGGCAGTAACAAGAATTCTATCATATGGAGATGCAGCCTCATATCCTAATGAGCCATCCCCCAAAATAACAGTGACACGATTATCATAACCAGTTCTCCTTAAATTACTTCTCGCAAATTCCACTAATTCTGGGATTCTCTCAATAGTATAAACATGTCCCCACTGCTCTTTGTCTAGCTCTCCTGGAGCTACAATTTCAGCACAAACTGCAGCATGATAGCCAGATCCAGTGCCAATCTCTAAGACTTTATGGCCAATCTTGAGATTTAACAATTCACACATAATTGCAACCATATGTGGAGCAGAAATAGTCTGGCCAGAGAATGTTGGGAGTGGAGAGTCATTATATGCATACTTTCTATAGCTGGGAGGTACAAATTCTTCTCTTGGAACCTTTAACATTGCTCGAATAACACTTGGAGATTTCAAAATACCTTCACGTTTAAGTTTTTCAATTAATTTCCTTCGTCTATACTTGAAATCCATATTGACCATATATATCTATGTTTAATCGATATAAAAATGTGAAAATCATAGAGATTATAAGAGGAAGAGGACATCCAAACATAAGGGCAAACCATAAATCAACTCTAGAAATAACTAAAGATTCATACTTAACTCTAAGAGGAGACTGTATAATAGTAGTGAATGCAGATAAAGCTGCAAGGGACTTGTCAGAAGAAATGAAAAGAGCAATAAGAAATAGAAGGAAGATTCTAATGCAAATTAAATTGGAAAACTTATATGATGAAGTTGTAGGTGAAGGACATCCCAACCTAACTTTGACAGATTCAAGGTCAATAGTCATTAGGAAAAGCACATATACATGTCCAAGAACAGTCCTAATAAATGCAAACAAGGCTGCTAGAGATCTAAATAGACAATTAATTAAAAAGCTTAGAGAAGAATACTGGAAAGAAGTTATAATTAAATTTTATCTTATTTAAAAACCTTAAAGTCGATGGCAACTTGCCATTTAAATGGAGCTATAGGCTTGACTCTCCTAGTGAAAATAATGGAAAAATCATTTACATTGCATTCCTTTAATTTTTCTATTAAATGGAGACGTGCTTGACTAATAGCTTCACTACCCATACTAAAACAGTAATAATGAATAATACCGCCAGACTTTATAAGCTTGACAGCTTTATCTAGAAATAGATGTGAACTTTCAGGTAAATTCATAATAATTCTATCAGCAAATGACTCCTTTCTAAACAATTTTAGAGAATATTTTGCATCGCTCAATATTGGATAGACAAAGCCTTTAAGCTTATTTAACTTTAAGTTCTCTCTTAAAAGATAAACTGCATGAGGATTAATATCAATTGAAAAAACATGTACTCTAGAATACTTCGCAATCATTATGGAGAAAGGGCCTACACCTGCAAACATATCGATAACAATTTCTCCATCCTCAACTTGCCTTGCAACTCTGTATCTCTCAAAGGATAAACGGGGACTGAAGTAAACATTTAGAACGTCGACCTTAAATGTACAGCCATATTCTCTATATAATGTAACTGGTGAAAATTCACCGGCAACATGCTCTAATTTACGAATTCTAAAAACACCATTAACTCCACTTCTCTTAGCAAAAACAGTTTTTACATTAGGATGAACCTTAATTAAAGCTTCACCGATAATATGCTTATAAGATGATAATTCAAGGGGAATTTCAATTACAGCAATGTTACCAATTATATCAAAAGACTTAGGAAGTAACTCTAACTTGGAATCTGGAATCAATCCAATTAAAGCATCAACAAGACTTCGTGGCTTAAGAGGCTTATCTTCAAAAAAATTTGTACAAAGCTGGAAATCCCCAAGATTATTTAAGATATAATTTAACTCATCTTTAGTAGGCTTCCTTTTAAGTGGAATTAATATGAAATCATCAGTTCTCTTAATTTTTTTACCCCTATGCACCAAGTCTAATTTTTCAAGAATCTCTATAGCCCTTTCTCCATGAATCCTTCTAATCTTAATAGCCTTAATCATCATGAAAAAACTTTGGCAATAAAATAAAAAAATACCGTTAAATTAATGGCGGGCCCGGCGGGATTTGAACCCGCGACCAACGGGTTAAAAGCCCGCTGCTCTTCCTGGCTGAGCTACGGGCCCTTTATTTAAGGTTTAAAAATGTTACAAATTAATATTTCGCTTGGTATAAGTAAATTTTAACCATATAGAATTATAATGAGTATACGAGGACATGTAGGATGAAGAGTTATGCTGACTTTCATTGGATTGGGATTATATAGCGAAGATGATTTAACAATTGAGGGTTTAAAGCTATCTAGACAAGCAGACAAAGTCTATCTTGACACCTATACAAGTTACATGCCTGGATTATCAATACAACGCCTAGAGCAAATAATAGAGAGAAGGGTAGTGCCATTAAAGAGGAAGGATTTAGAGTCAAAGGAAATTTATAAAATAATAGAGGAGGCAAAGGAAAAACTTATAGTTTTATTAGTTCCTGGGGATCCATTTATTGCAACTACACATATACAACTACGAATAGAAGCTGAAAAACTAGGTATAGAAACAAGGGTTATACATTCAGCATCAATATACTCTGCAATACCTGGAGAAACAGGGTTATCAAGCTATAAATTTGGCAGAACTGTAACTATAACGTTCCCCTATGAAAATTATATTTCGGAAACACCTTATGACGTAGTAAAAGAAAATAAGCTAAGAGGCCTCCACACATTATTACTACTTGACATTGACCTTGAGAAGAGCAAGTTTATGACCATAAAAGAGGCCATTGAAATTTTATTGGAAATAGAGGAAAGAAGAAGAGAAAACATAATTACTCCAGAAACACTGATAGTGGGAGTAGCAAGAATTGGAAGCCCTAATTCAATAGTTAAAGCAGATTTCATAAAGAATATAATTAACTATGACTTTGGAGGACCGCCATATACTATGATAATTCCAGGAAAACTACACTTCATTGAAGCTGAAGCACTAATTACCCTAGCAAAGGCACCACACATAATTTTAAATTATATTTGACATTAACACTTCATAGGCGAAGGGGGATGCAGGAAAGGGAATTGACTGAGAAAATACAAGATTACATTGAAGGGTTACACTACGTATTAAAACAAATAAATAAAGAGAAAGTGAAGGAAGAAGAAATAAAGGAAGTAATTGAATTAGCTGAAAAATATTTTTCAGATGCAAAATATTATCTAGCTAAGAAGGATTTAATTACAAGTCTAGTATGCACTGTCTATGCAGAAGGTCTACTAGATACACTGAGATTCCTTAACAAAATAAAATATCACTGGAAATTCGAAAAACCAGAGGCAAAAGGTATGAAGGTTGTTGTTGCAGGCACGTTTGACATCATTCATCCAGGACACTTATGGTTAATTAAAAAGGCAAGCGAGTATGGAGAAGTCACAGTAATAGTTGCAAGAGATGAAAACGTCAAAAAATTCAAGGGGCACATTCCCATAATACCAGAAGAACAGAGACTACAAGTTGTAAAAGGATTAAAATATGTAAATGAAGCAATCCTCGGACATACAGGTAATGACATTATAAAGATTATTGAAGAAATAAAGCCAAACATAATAATTTTAGGGCCAGATCAAAACTTTGTATCTGAAAAAAATCTAAGAGAAGAATTAAAGAAAAGAGGATTGAACATAGAAGTAATACGAATAAAAGAGAAGTATACTTCATGTAGATTTTTCAAGACATCCGATATAATTGAAGAGATAAAAAGAAGACTAAAAAGGTAGGATAGCTGACCTTTTCTTACATAAGTTATGAGCTAACATTATGGGTAAGGGTGTATTTCCATTTTCCGGCTTTATACAGTTTAGAACAATGTCTATTGCTGTGTCTAGACAAATTTTATGACCGACACTTACATATATTGGTTTTCCAGGGAACTTGATCATTGCACCAACAATTCTATCGTTGAAGTTTATAGGAAAAACATTATTTCTTAGAGGTTTATCCATTAAAACAGTACCGCAAAGCAACTTCTTAGCAACACCAATAGTAGGAATGTTTAAGATTAAACCTAGATGACAAGCAAGGCCAAATCTTCTAGGATGTGCTCGGCCATGGCCATCTACGAGAATTATGTCAGGCATGGAAGATAGAGACCTAATAGCCATTAAAATTGGTTTCAACTCTCTAAAGGCAAAAAATCTAGGCACGTATGGAAAATTTATATCACAAGAAATCACCTTTTCCTCTACAATATTCATTGAAGGAAAGTCTAAATTCACAGAAGCGCCAATAGCAGCATGCCTTCTATAAGATACGTCAACGCCACAAACAATTCTAGGAGGATAATTGAAGTGATCTTTCTCAACAATTTTTTCTGATAATAGCAATTGTAATTTTTCAGCCCGCTTAAAATCAAATTTAAATCTCACCATCAATTAACTTCTTATAAAACCAATACTTTTAAGTTACCATAGGTGAACTCACATATTGAGAAAATGATTGTACCAAAAGAGATGATACTTAGATACAAGCAACAGAGCTATCATTTCATCGGTAATTCAGCAGTAGTAAAAACTTGTCATTGGCTTAAAGCTTCACTTCTAAGTAGAGGAGAAAAACACTGCTATAAACAAAAATTCTATGGAGTACCATCACATAGATGCCTACAAATGTCTCCAACAATAACATGTACACAACAATGTCTATATTGTTGGAGAGTACAAGAATCAGATTTGAAGGTAAATGGAAGTGAAAAAATAAAGTTAAGATTTGAAGAGCCAGAAAAAATAGTTTTGAAATCAATTTTAATTCAAAGACAAATATTGTCAGGGTTAAAGAGCAATATGAAGGTAGACAGGTTAATGCTTGAAGAAGCATTTAGACCGATACATGCAGCAATAAGCCTAGTTGGTGAACCAACAATGTATCCATGGATAGGAGAATTAATAAGCTCGTTTTTCTCTCATGGATTTAAAACAGTTTTCCTAGTGACCAATGGAACAATGCCGAAAATTTTAAGTAGACTTGAAAGTGAGCCAAGTCAGCTTTACGTAAGCCTATCTGCGCCTAATGAAGAAATTTATAGGAGGACATGTATACCGAAAATTAAAGATGGATGGAAGAGAATTCTTGAAACTCTTGAACTATTAAAAAGCTTTTCATGTCCAACTGTAATGAGAATAACGTTAGTGAAAAACTTGAATATGTGCAATGCAGAGGAATATGCAAAGATAATTTCAAAGTTCGAGCCCACATATGTTGAGCCAAAGGCTGCAATGAGTTTAGGTGGATTTAGATGGAGATTACCAATCAATTGTATGCCAAAATTTAAGGAAGTAAAGAGTTTTGGAAGTAAAATTGCTGATTATTGTGGATATAAAATTATAGATGAATCATTAAGTTCAAGAATAGTTCTCTTAAGCAAGCTTGAAAGACCTATAAAGTTAATTTAAATTTTATCTTTAATCAGATACTGGTATAAACTCTTCAATGGCACCATCCTGAGTTATAATTAACAAGTCGATTCCATCACCAGATATTGCATCACGTGCAATGGCTGCTTTCATAGCATTTATAGCTAATTTTTTACCTTCCTCGATAGTCATGTCTGGAGAATAATTGGACTCAATAATGCTAATAGCCAATGTGGCGCCAGAGCCAACTGAAGCAAATTTGTCTTCAATCCATGAGCCAAGGGGATCTAAGACGAATAGATGTGGCCCAGATGAATCAACACCACCAATAATAGTCTCAGTCAAAAATGGAACAAGCTTCTGACCGTATAGTATTACTGATAGAAGCTTAGCTAAACTACGGACAGACATTGGGCGCTTATAATCTAATTCATATAGATTTGCCTCTGCCATTAACGACCTAGCTATAACTTGCATATCTGAAACAAGACCTGCACATGCAATGCCAAGATGATCAGTTATTTTAAAAACCTTCTTTCCAACCTTACTCAGTACAGTGTATCCATATGCAATTCTCTTCTCAGAAGCTAGGACAACACCGTCCTTACATACAATTCCAACTGCAGTTGCACCCACCATACTCATATAACCTTCACCTACATCTATAACCCTATTACAAACGGTGTTATTAAAGTTAATCTACCAAAATAGTCATGACAATAGCTATGATTAAGGACATTCAGTAAATGAAGCTCTACTATTGAGAGGTAAAAGAATAATAGTATAATAATTCTCTAATTCACTTGTATGAGAAATGACTTGAGAAGAGCAATAGCAAAAATTGTTAGTGCTGGATTTCAAATAAATCCAGAAGCATTAGATTTACTTTCAAAAAAAGACAATGCATATGATATAGTATGTAAAGTTATTGAAAATCTAGATAAGATGGAGAAAAAACCATTGATAATAACCCCTGAAATTATCTCTGATTTTGACGTTGAAAAAGGGGGGGAGGAAGAAGAATTAATAGATATTAGTAAGATTAAACTTGAAGAAGAAATTTTATTTGACCCAACAGAGCACATTTTCACTGAAAGCAATATAACTGGCTTCATAAATTACTTCATTAGTAGATTTAAAAAAATTAGGAAAATCCTAATGGGTGAAAGGTTTGATGTGAGGGGAGCAATAACAATAAAACAGGCAAAGAACTGGTCAACTGCTAGGAGAGAAAGGGTGAAAATAATTTGCATGGTTGCAAACAAGAAGAAAGCTAGTGGAGGTGGACTAGTTTTAGAGCTAGAGGATTTAACAGGAGTTATAAATGCAATAATAGCTGAGAAAAATAGGGAATTAATAAGCAAAGCTGAAAAAATTATAAAGGATGAAGTAATTTGTATTGAAGGAAAAATTATTGGTGACGGAGAAGCAATAATAGTTTCAGATGTTATATGGCCAGAAATACCCATATCGGGTAGGAGGATAAGAGGAAAGCCTGAAGGTATATATGCAGTCTTAATCTCCGACTTACATATTGGCAGTAGATTCTTCATGAGATCAGCATTTAACCGCTTCATCCTCTGGATAAATGGAAAAATAGGAACAGAAAAACAAAAAAGAATAGCTAGAAGAATAAGATACATTATAATAGCTGGAGACATAGTAGATGGAATAGGAGTGTATCCTGGCCAAGAAAAAGAATTACTAGTGAAAGACTTAAAGGTACAATACAAGATGGCAACTGAATATCTAGCACAAATACCAGAACACATAACCATAATAATTATTCCGGGAAACCATGATGCTACAAGACAAGCCTTACCATCTCCAGCAATATTTCAAGAATATGCAGAACTCTTATACAAAATGAAAAACATAAAAATGCTGGGAGATCCCGCATACATTAAACTCTATAAGACCATCTTTCTAATAACACATGGAAAAAGTCTAGATGACATACTAGCAAAGGTACCAGGAGTAAGGTATGATAAACCTGCACATGCAATGATTGAACTTTTAAGAAGAAGACATCTAGCACCAGTCTATGGTGAAAGAACACAACTCGCTCCAGAAGCTGAAGATCTACTAGTAATCGAGAAAATTCCAGATGTCTTCCATGCGGGGCATTTACATACATATGAATATTTAAACTATAGGGGTGTACTAATAGTAAATTCGGGGACATGGCAAGAACAAACAGATTACATGAAGTCAATGGGAGTAATACCAAATCCAGGTAAAGCCACAATAGTAGACTTATCCACTGGAAAAATTGAAAGTGTAATTGACTTTTCAGAAAGACATGAAATCGAAATTTCAGTATAAAGGAAGTGGTGAAATGGAGATCAATAAAGTGGGTGAATGGTCATTAATCAACATTATATTCAATAGAATAGTAAAAAATGAAAATGTAGCTCTCCCCTATGGAGACGATGCCATAGCAATACCATTTGAAAATCAAATAATAGTCATTAACACTGATATGCTTGTCGAATCAACAGATATACCGCCAGGAATGACAATGAAGCAAATTGGAAATAAAACAGTTGTAATGTGTATAAGCGATCTAGTAGCTAAAGGTGCACGGCCCATAGGTCTCATATTTGCCCTAGGGTTACCATCTAAAATGAAGATTAAAGAATTTCAAGATCTTATCGATGGATTAAATAGTAGCGCAGAAAAATATGGCACATATATTCTTGGAGGAGACATAAATGAAGCAAAGGAGTTAATCATCTCAGGAACAGCTATAGGTATAGCCAATATGGTGGTCAGTAGATTTGGAGCAAAGGTAGGAGACATAGTTGCAGTAACAGGTGAATTTGGAAATACGGCTGCAGGATTAAAGATTCTCCTCGAAAAAATAAGTGTACCTGAGGAACTGGAGAAAGAGATTGTAAAATTCGTGTATGAACCAGAAATTAAGCTGAAGGAATCATTAGCATTAATAAATAGTGGTGCGGTATCAGCAAGTATAGATAGTAGTGATGGACTAGCAACATCACTTCATGAAATAGCTGAAAAAAGCAGTGTTGGATTAAAAATCTGGAGAATGCCAATATCAAAGATAGCTAGAAAATTTGCTGAAATAACAGGGTTTGATCCATTTGAACTAACATTTTATGGAGGAGAAGAATACCATTTAATAGTTACTATACGACGAGAAAGACTGAAAGAAGTAATAGAGAAAATTGAGAGTATTGGAGGAAAAATAATACCAATAGGTGAAGTAATTAAAGAAAGAAAAATAGTTTTCATAGAAAAGGGAAGGGAAAGAGTAATTGAGAAGAGAGGGTGGGAACACTTTAAATGAAGTTAATGGTGAATAGAACCTATGAAAACAATAAGTCATGCAATAATAATTGATGGATATAATGATGAACCTGCAGGACTAGGTGTACCACCATACCTAGATGTTTATGCTAGATATGTGGCTGGAGCAATATGGACATACGACAAAAATATAAAAATACAGTATTTCACTATTGATGAAGTTAGAGAAAACTATCATGAAATAATTAGAAAAGCAAATAAATCCGACTTATTAATCCTAATCGCTGGAATGGTTGTTCCTGGAAAATATTTAGGAGGAAAGCCAATAAAACCGAGAGAAGTACTACAAATTGCGAAAATATTGACAAAGCCGATAAAAATACTTGGTGGGCCAGCAGCAAGATTTGGCTTTGGAATTGAGGGAGGAAAAAGAACACTATTAATTAGAGATATAGAAGAAGAATTCAATCTGATAGTTAAGGGAGATTTGGAAATTGTAGTTTACAACCTATTGAAAGAAGGACTAAAAGTAGACAAAATAGATCCAGGAGAAAGAAGGAAAAATGCTCATCAAATTAGAGAATTTGCAATTAGAGGAGCAAAAATAGTTTTAGACCATCCAAATCATGGATTAAACTTAATATGTGAAATTGAAACTTATAGGGGATGTCCAAGATTTATAACTGGATGTTGCTCCTTTTGTGCGGAAGTATATCATGGTCTGCCAGATTTTAGACCAATAAAAGATATTGTTGATGAAATTGAAGCATTATATAAATTCGGTGTAAGAAACTTTAGACTAGGAAGACAACCAGACATATACAGCTACATGGCTAAAGGTGTAGGAGAAAGAGAGTTCCCAAAATTGAATCCAGATGCTATAAGAAAGCTCTTCACATCCATAAGACATGTCGCACCCAATTTAAAAGTACTACATATTGATAATGCTAATCCAGGAGCCATATATCATCATCAAGAGGAAGCCCTTCAAATAACAAAAATTATAGTTGAATATCATACGCCAGGTGATGTAGCAGCCTTCGGAGTTGAAAGTGCTGATCCAAGAGTGATAAAAGCCAACAACTTAAAGGCTTCTCCAGAAGAAGTAATCAAGGCTATTGAGATTATAAATTCAATAGGTGCAAGGAGGGGATATAATGGGCTTCCAGAACTACTTCCAGGCATAAACTTTGTTTATGGATTAATTGGAGAAACAAAGGAAACCTACGAGATAAATCTACAATTCATGAAGGAAATAATGAGAAGAGGATTGCTTATAAGAAGAGTGAATATTCGCCAATGCATTCCTCTACCAGGAACACGGATGTGGAAGATAGGAACAAGAATAATTCAACGCCACAAAACAACTTTCAAAATATACAAGGAAAAAATGAGAAGAGAAATAGACTTACCAATGCTTAAAAAAATTGCTCCAACATGGACAATTTTAAAGGAAGTATACCTGGAAGAGTTTAATGGAAAATTAACATATGGTAGACAAGTTGGATCCTATCCAATATTAACTTGTATTCCAATGAAACTTGAACTAAAGAAATTTATAGATGTAATAGTAGTTGACCATGGCTATCGCTCAGTAACAGCGCTACCATACCCGATTAAAATAAACACATTAAACATGAAAACATTAGTCAAAATCCCAGGAATAGGAGTGAAAAGAGCTACAAAAATAATACGTAAAAGACCAGTAAAAAATCTTCAAGAACTATCTACAATAATAAATGATGATGAACTTATAATTAAACTTAAAAATGTTATCGATTTTTCTAAACGATAAACTCATAAGTCTTATTATAGAATATCGAAATGGGCCCGTAGCTCAGCTAGGATAGAGCAACCTCTAAGAGAGGCTCGAGCCGGCCTTCTAAGCCGGGGGCCGTGGGTTCGAATCCCACCGGGCCCGCCACACCATCATTCTTCATGGATTTAAAATAGCTTTAAAATAAGGTTGGGAAAACAGTTACGTACAATTTGACCAGCTAAATCAAAAACTTTTTTTGCTCGTTCGATGATTACACAGTCACTAGTGGCAACCACTTCTCCATATGTTAGAACTGCAATGTCACTTTGTTTTACTGCTTGTGCATCTCCATTAATATAATATTTCTCTAGGCAATGTCTGACTTGTGAAGCAAGTTCACCACTACGGCTAACTGGACTATCGAAGAAAAATAAGACTTTTTGTGGCTTGAGATTGGAGATATATGTTAAAATTAAATTTATAGCTTTAAAGGTGTAATCTGAAATTGTATATTTGCCGAAGACAGCTGAGACATCTCTTATGAAGCCATCATCACATTCTATTAGGACTTTTCCCTTTAAACCACTCTCCACAGTGATCAATACGTTAAATCCATCTATTGCAATTATCCTATTACTGATATAGCTTGACGGTACCATTTTTTCTTTATGTTTCCTAGCTGTTTCTTCATCATAGACTGCGCGATATAGTATTGCACGTTCAGCTCTGCTTAAGCCATATCGATTGGCAATAAATGTTGCAGCTGATTTCCGAGTATAACCTCTACTTAAAAGATATCGCATATCAATTATTGCTTCTCGAATTTTCTTAATGGAAATCATTTTTACTCAATATATATTGCTGGGCGAAGGGGCATTGCTAAGCTTGCACGATTCTTAGGGTCAATTTTCTCAGGGTCATCTGCATAAAATAATAAGAATTTACAGTTAAACTCTTTTTCAAAGAAGCCTTTAGCCTCTTTAAATAGATTCATTTCGTCTATTTTAATGTTAACTCTAAGGTCACGTTCATTGTCTGGTAGATTTATTAAATCTTCGAAAGCATATTTTATTACTTCTAATGCTTTTCTTCCCTTATTACGAGCATAATCTCTCTTCATTACTTCTCTAATTATTTTACTTTGTAATGATACACCTCTAGCAATGAGGAATGCTACATCTCTATAAATTCTCCATTTCCATTCAGGAGCGAAATAGAGGGTTATTTTTGAGGGTTTTGACTTGATGACTCGAATTATTTCATATATGTCCTCCAATGTCTTTTTGATAAGGGCTTCTCTGAAATCAGCCTTAATATTTATTTTACTTTCATCAGCCTTGGGCCATTCAGCAGTTGAAATGAAGGGTTCATTACCAGTTTTCTCCCACAATTCTTCGCATATGAAGGGAGTGAATGGAGCCATCAATCTAAGCCAAATATTTATAGTTTCAAGGATAATGTTCCGATTAATTGACTCTACTCTCCTTAAATACCATCTGAGGTTATTCCATATTCCGAAGAAGGCTTCATGGAAAGCTGTTCTTGTCTTAAGTTTTTCTAAACTTTCTGTTACAGTTAATATTGCCTTGTTAATTTGACTTATAAGCCATTTGTCGATTAGAGTTTGCTCAGTCCTATTACTCTTAGTTGCCATTGAATATAGATTTAGAATAAATCTATAGAATGAATCTAAATTCTTAGTCATATCACTGGCATTTTTACTTCGCCAGTCTGGGTCATCTAATCCCTCTGCACTTGCAAGAAGAGTAGCTCGAATAACATCTGCACTATAATCCTTTAGAGCCTTTTTGAGTGTTATGAATATTCCCTTAGACTTGGACATTGGCTTACCTTCAATCATTAACATTCCATTTACACCTATAGCTTTAGGCCAGTAATGTTCCGGAAATATTGCTACATGATGGAAGATAAAGAAGGTTAAATGGTTTGGCAGTAAGTCTTTAGCGGAAACCCGTAAGTCAACAGGATACCAATAATTAAACTCGTTTCTCATCTGTTTTAGGATTTTAGATGGGACATTAACTTTCTTAGCTATTTCATCAACATTTCCTTTACCTAGAAAGATGTAGTCTAATACTTCTGGAGTAAGTTGTTCACTTGAAATTAAGTTTGCATTAACATACTTGCTTATAGTATAGAAGGCCATGTAAATGGTGGAGTCACTTAGAGTTTCAACTAGCCACTCTCTATCCCATGGAAGAGGAGTACCTAAGCCGGAAAACCTTGTACATGGCTTATCATTTAACCACTCAATAGTATCTTCAAACCATCTTCTCGCCTCCTCTGGATAAATTTTCATGTTCCTTAGAGCTCTACGAGTCTTCTCTTTCCATCGTTCATCTGAATATCTGAGAAACCATTGATTTTCAAGAATTTTGACGATACATTTTGTACCACACCTACAAATAACAGGCTGAGTAAGATCATACATGAAGTCTATATAGCCCTTAGCATAGAAATCTTCAATAATCCTCTCTTTGACTTCAGATACAATTAATCCAGCATATTCTCCACAGATCTCCTTTAAAACACCTTTATGAAACTCCTTCTTATAGATTATTTGTGTTGCATCTTCAGCCTTAGGATCATGCTGATTTTTAACGCCAAGTTGATCAACTATTTCAATTGCTGGAAAGTCACCGAAGTCTTCAACCTTTATCATAGATATAGGTTTTATTTTCTTAATTTGTTCAACATCAATATTATACTCTTTAAGGATATCTGGATTTTCAATTAGATCTCGAAGTGCAAGCCAATCATAGGGGGCATGTGCAGGGACACTATAGACTAAACCTGTCCCATTATCAGGATCTACAAAGGGGGCTGGCAGGATTATGATCTCCCTATTATTCACGGGGTCTAAGCAAGTTTTACCTATCAACTTTTTTCCAGAAATTTTCTCTAAAACTTCAATTTTCTTTAGTTGCTGTGAAAGCTTATAGGCAGCTTGTTCACTGATAATCCATTTTTCACCGTCAACTCTAGCTATAACATACTCAACATCAGGATTAACCCAAAAATTAGTTACACCAAAAATAGTTTCAGGTCTAAAGGTAGCAGCAGGAAGTAAACATCCATTTCCTAGCTTAAATTTCATTAATATGTATTTTTCAGGAGAAACACCTACACCTTCAAGTCTATCATGATCACCAGTAGGACTTTTACATTTAGGACACCATACGATTGGATGTGAACCTTTAACAACATATCCGTTCTCCCTAAACCGAAGATATTGCCACTCTATAAATCGGCTAAAGGCAGGATGATGACTTGTAGTATGAAATTCCCTTCTCCAATCAACTGAAAAACCAATTCTCTTTACAATTTTTCTATTCTCATTAGTATAATATTGAGCCATGTAGATGGGATTAACAAACTTCTTCACTTCTTCAATTGAAACACCATCTATGTTAACTAGGATATCAATTAATTTTTTGTCTCCCTGCTCTATTCTCTTTGCTGCACCTGCAATAGTTGCACCTGTCCAATGCCATGCCCATGGGAAAAGTACATTGTAACCCTGCATACGCTTAAATCTAGCATAAACATCAACACGTGTAGCAGTAAATGCATGACCTAAATGTAATGGCCCGTTCATATATGGAAATGGAAATGTTACAAAAATCTTTGGTCTATTGTTAGGGTCAGAATAAAATATTTTATGCTTCTCCCAGAGTTTAAGCCATTTCTCCTCAATTTCACTATGATCAATAGACACGGACACTAGTTAAACCTCCACCAACATAATTTACCAATATTACGCTATTATATAATGTTCGTGGCTTAATGGGATTAACTTTACAGAAAATAAACGTTAAAATGGATGGAAAAATTCAGTTGATCCCTTTACAGCTAAATTTACTAGTAAAATTTAGAGTGAAGAGGGAATCTCTAGTTCTGGTGAAATTTTTGAAATTTTTGATGCTAGAGTTTTTGCTATTAGATTTGCATGTTGAATTACTTGTGGAATTAATTCGGGTACTGGTAATGCAGAGGCGACTGTAAGTGTCCTTGCCTCTTGGACTGCTTTACTGATTAGTAGTGTGACATTTTCCTTAGTTGGGAAGGCTACTTTGACGGATAGGGCTATAGCTCTCATATGAGCTTCAGCCAACTCATTCTTATATTCATTTAAATCAATGTATAAGTCATCTGACGTTAAAATTGAACCATCAAAATATGCTACCTTCACGTTTAATTTAACTTCAATGGGTTTTATTCCTAGTCGCTTCAATAGGTCAGCTAGATCGGCACTTATAACTTCCCCTTCCCTGGCAACAACAGTATCCTTTGTGATCCATATGGAGCCCTCTTCAATTTTGACAGGTATCTTGAACATGCTAAATTTACTCATAATTGGTCCTGGAGGAAGCCCAGTATTACCTGCAAAAACCACTATATCGTTGGGAGCAATATCTCCAGGCTTTGCTTCAGCCTTAATCTTATGCTTATTAAGGGTTAAAATTAGAGAGAAGGGGTCATCATTTAGAAATATGAATGCATTTTGTCCCTTTAAATGGGGAATTAACTTTGAGAGGCCAGGCTTAATTTTTGCACATGCATCAATAGCTCTTCTCATCAAAGTGTTTTTAGCAACCTTAATTATCGCTTTTCCACGTAATATTCTCCTTAATTCCTGTAATTGATTAGAGCGTAGACCATAAAGATTAGCTATTGCAATAACTCTATGCTTCTCAATTAAATCAATTAACTCTTTAACAATCCTAACCTTCCTAGTGGGAATCTTTCTCTTAATTGTAAGCATAATTATCACCATCCTAAACTTTAACAGTTGGCCCCATAGTGGTTTTTACATATATGGCTCCAATATTCTGTGAACTTTTAACCTTTTTCTCAATGGCGGATAATACAGCCATTGCATTTTCAGCAATCTTCTCTGAAGGCATGGTCTCCGTACCAATTCTACATTGAATGAGGGGTTGTGTCCTAGTTCTAATTCTAATTAGAGATCTCGCTCTTTCTATCTCAGCAGAAATATCAATGGTGGGTGGAACTGGAATAGGCATTTTTCCTCTAGGTCCAAGTATAGGGCCGAGATATCGGCCTACAAGGGGCATTAAATCTGCCCTTGCAATGAATACATCAATTTCCTTGGCCAATTTCTTTGCAGCCCTCTTATCTGAACCATATCTTTCAAGGTCAGCTTTAGTTAGAACTAGATCTGCTCCACCCTTCCTAGCTTTTAATGCAAAATCTCCTTCACCAATAACACAAACCTTTATAGGTTTATCTAGAGGATTAGGAAGATAAACATTAAGATTTATTCTATTTTCAGGCTTTCTCATATCAATATTTCTTAACACCACAATAAGCTCTATGGACTGAGTGAAATTTCTCTTCTTAGACAAGGATTTAGCCTTCTCTATGGCATCCACTAGAGATTTATGTATACTTCTCATAAACTTTATTCCTCCTCAAACTTTTCAAGTATGTCATCGTATTTCCCTTCGTCAAGCTCTCTTTGTACAATCTTCGGATTCTTATTTTCAACAGTTACACCCATACTTAGACATGTCCCTAAAATTTCTTTTACTGCACCCTTTAGTGTTTTGGCTGAAAGTTGTGGCCATTTAATTTTAGCTATCTTTACTGCTTGCTCTATAGTTAGATTGCCAATCTTCTTTTCATGTGGAGTACCAGAGCCCTTCTCAGCTTTCACTTCTCTAATTATAAGGGCGGCAGTTGTAGGTGTACCTACAGTTACTTCAAACTCTTTAGTATCAATATCAACTACAACTTTAACTGGAACACGCATACCAGCAAATTCCCTAGTTAACTCATTTATCTTGTTGACTACTTGCATAACATTTAAGCCTAATGGACCTAGAGATGGACCAATAGGCGGCCCGCCAGTTGCCTTTCCTCCCTCAACTAGGAAGTTAAAGGTCTTCTTAGTACCCAACATGTACACCTCAACTATTCTCTAATTATTAGCTAGAGTGGAATGATAATGGGATTTATTATATTTTTCTGAAATTGGCTCCGTAACATGAGTGGAATCAACCGAGTATTACACATGGCGACATCAACCGAAAACGTTACAGAACCCTAAATTAAATGGTTATACGACGTACAGTATCCCCATGCACAGTAATGGGAAGAGTATATGCAGCTTCAAGTAATTCTAAAGTAACCTCCTCCTTTACACGGTCAATCCTCGTAACTTTTCCCTTCATTCCCCTAAAGGGACCACTAATTATTTCTACAATATCACCTACATCCAATTCTTCAAGTGGAGACTTAGGGATAAGAAAATTCTCTATTTCAGATGAATTAATTTTACCTGGAACCCATCCCTTAACATGCTTAATACCTGCAATGGCCCTTTCAACTAGGGCTAGGCTTTTAGCTTCAATAAAAATGAATCCCTTCACTTCATCAGGTGCAATGATTGCATTTAAGGGTATACCCTTGGAGGAAGCCCTAGTAAATACAAGTAATGCAACACCCTTCTCCTGTCCAGCAGTAGTTCTAACAGCAAAGTATGGAGACATGATTTTCATCTCCTCATGGTGGAAGAGCTTGAAGTATAGCTGACATAAACTGAATAATAAAGGAATACATACCCAATATAAATAAGCCAAGTAGGCAAATCTTAAGCGAAAGCCAAAATTCATTCATTGAGGGTTTACGTGAAAGACGAAGTATACGTTTAACTGAGGCTATAAAGCTACTCATTACATCATCACCATTAATTACCAAAAGTTAAAGTATGTGGGGTCTTAAAAATTTACTGCTCCACTCTACAATTACTGAAGTATTAATGCCAATAATGCCTTTTGGACATGTAGTCGATTTTCCGCTTGGTCCCAAACAATTGAGTGGGGGCCATCAATAACGTCATCAGTTATCTCTTGACCTCTCTTGGCTGGTAGACAATGCATCACCATTACATTTGAAGAAGCCTTCTCAAGCAAAGCTTTATTAACTTGGAATGGTGGGAAAATCTTCATTCTAATCTCAGCCTCAGCCTCTTGGCCAGCACTAACCCAAACATCAGTATAAATTATATCAGCATCTCTCACAGCTTCAACTGGAGAATTAAATATCTCTATCTCTGATCCACTAACCTCAGCATTCCTTCTAGCCATTTCTAAAATCTTCTCCTTCGGTTCATATCCTCTTGGACATCCAAGCCTAATGTTTAAACCAAATTTAGTACAGCCAATTAAGAGTGAATGTGCAATATTATTGGCTGCATCACCTACATAAGCTAAAGTTAAACCCTTAAGTTTACCTTTCTTCTCCCATATAGTGAACATGTCAGACAGTATTTGACATGGATGGAACAAATCACTTAAACCGTTAATAACAGGTATTGTAGCCGCTGTAGCTAAGTCCTCGAGATCCCTATGGGCATAGACTCTAGCCATAATGGCGTCAACATAACGGCTTAAAACACGCGCAGTATCTTCAATTGTCTCACCCCTCCTAAGCTGAAGATCATTCCAATTCAGATAGAGAGCTCGACCTCCAAGCTGATACATGCCAACTGAGAAGGAAATTCTAGTTCTAGTAGATGGTTTCTGAAATATCATTGCAAGAGTCTTACCCTTAAGAAGAGGAATTACACGCTCACCAGAATAGAAGCGAAGCTTCAGATCCCTTGCTAAATGTAAAACAGACCATAATTCATCTAAATTAAAATCTTGAATTGTAAGGAAGTCTTTATTCCTCAAACTCTTAGGCATAAATTAAAATCCCCCCATGAAATCTAAGTATCAATCCCTATTAAAGGTTTAAGAGTTTATTCTAAAATGGAAGAAATAAGCCATTGAGGTGTAAAGCGTATTAAATCAGTATATTTTTGCCCATTACCAAGATATATTATGGGCTTCCTGGTAGCATAGAGTATTGAAATAGCAGTTCCACCTTTTACGTCGGCATCAATCTTAGTTATAATTGAAGCATCAATACCTACATGCTCATTAAATATTTCAGCTTGAGTAAGTGCATCATTACCAGCAAGGGCATCACCAACAAAAATAACTAGGTCAGCATTAATGACGCGAATAATCTTTTTCAATTCATCCATTAAACCTCTATCAGTCTGCATTCTACCGGCAGTATCAATTAATACGACAGGAATATTACGTGAAGAAGCAAAATTAACTGCATCATAAGCCACAGCGGCTGGATCAGCACCATATGTATGCTTAATCATTCTGAGGCCAAGTTTCTCAGCATGGAAGGCTAATTGCTCTTCTGCACCAGCTCTAAAAGTATCACTACAAGCCAAGACACTAAGTATATTTTTATTTTTGAGCATATATGCAATTTTTGCAATAGTAGTTGTCTTACCACTACCATTCACACCTACAAAGACAAGCTTTACAGGCTCAGCTTTCATTTTCTTCTGCCTAATATATTCAATTAAATCTAATTCTCCAGCTGCCTCAATTATACTGATAAAAATGTCCTTCAACTTATCCTTAACTAGCAAGGGAAGATTACCTTTAAATCTATCTATCTTTAAGCCGACAAGGAAATTTTTAACTTCACTTATAATATAGTCTGTTACTGGATATGCTACATCGCATTCAATCAACTTTAATTGCCAGTCAAATAGAATGTCATTTAAATCCTTCTCTGTAATTGTCTTCTGGGAAATAATGTCTACAAGAAATTTTAATGTATTCTTAAGCTTATTGAACAATGAATATCACCAATTAAGATGAACTACTCAGCAGTTTGTTTAACTCTGCTTGAACATTAGATATTGCATTTAAAACTTCCTGCAACTTTTTTTGAACAGTCATTTGCTCCCGTTGAACTTGAGCTAGTTGATTGTTAAGATAATCTTCAATTGAGGATATTGACTTCTTAATTATAACTCCAGCACCTACATTTAAGAGTGCATTAGAATTGTCGACAATTGAAACCAAAATATAGACTGATGGACCAAGTGGAACATATATTTCATGACCTTTCTCAACATTCTTAATTTCTTTAAGAGTGTTAAGGGTTATTTGAATGCTAGTTGAAGTATTACTTAGAGATTCAAATCGACGTTGAAGAGACTCTGCAATAGAGTTTAAGGTATTCAATTCAACATATAGCCTATTTACTTTAGCTTCTAACTCCTTTCTACTCAAGATTTCATCTCCATAATATGCTTAATTAATGGGTTCTTAGTTTCCTCAGGTGAAATAACCTTAATACTCTTCACACGTATATGGGCTCTTTTAATCTTATGTAATCCAGTAATAGATGAAAAAACTCTTTCTAATGCGTGTTCAGGTTTTATAGCAGTAACATCAATTACAAATTTCTGCCATGTACCACTTCTAAGCAAAATTCTTCCTTCAACACGATAAACCTTAACGCTCATCATTAAACCTCCAGTAAGCCCAGCGCTCTCTCAATATGTGCAAGTTCAGGACCAGTAGTTGCTGCACCAACTAATGCCCCCTTAGAGTTTCCTATAATTCCTGTACCTACATAAGGGAAACCTGCATTCACTGTACCTACATCAACATTTACCTTAAAAATGTTGCTTATAATTTTTAGATCTTCCTCACTAGTCATTGGATGCAATACACCGCCCCTATTAGTTACAACTGCAACTGCACCGACTATTGGAAGGCCAGCAATAAGGAAATCAACAACCTCCACGTCAAGTACATCTTCAATAGTCTTCTTAGCTTCACGTTCTAATTCTGGATGGACAATGGCGGCATTATCATTTACTAGAATAACGTTTCCTAATGCAGTTCTCCTACTAGGTAAAATGGCAATGTTAATCTTTAACTTTGAGGAGAGAAGATTTAGTTCATCATCAGTTACAATGTGAGGAAGAAGAAGGCCCTTAGAATTCCCAGCAACTAATGCGCCCAATAAAACAGACTCTCCAATTCTAGTTTGAATTATAGGAGCCCCCAAGGTTGACTCGACAATCTTAACAATTTTATCTGGAATGTCAGGGGGAATTAACACATAGCTATCTGTAGCCATGCAGAAAACACCGATACTAGAATTACCATAAATAGCCATCTTCTCTATCAAACCTTAGACCTCACCTCAAGCTGGATAAACCTTTGCTACTTCATCCTCCACAACTACTCTAACCTTCACTTTTCTAGGAGGCTTCTGTCTACCTCTACGCCAAATAAGCATATTTAATTCAGGTGAAATCCAAACTTGTTCAGTCTTCATGTGACGCTTAATGAAGGCTTTAATAAATCTTATAGCTCTTGGAACACGCTTAGGCCTTGGAACGGAATATGCAATTCTTAAGGGTATTATATACTCCCTCTCTACACTAGGCTTAGACATAGGATTCACCTCATAATTGCAGTCTACTTCTTCTCCAGTGCCTCAACTTAGGGTGACGTCTAAATTTACCCCTAGTCTTAGCTACAACCCAGAAGGGTACAGGTGAATTTTGTTTTAATGCTCTTGCTAATCTCCTCTTTTTAGCAGCAGGTTTGTTTCGAGCCATCATAAATCACCTTTAGGGCTTCCTCTTAAAAATTATTCTAGTAGACCTCCTACGGCCTTCAAGCTTCAACAATATTGCTTTAAGTTGCTTATCAGTTAATGGGATAGGTAGACGTCCAGATTGAGCCAATTGAATAAGTTGAATTTCAAGTTGCTCTGCAAATTGAGGGCGAACTATCTTTAAATTCATCAACCTACTTCTAGCTTTAGGAGTAAGTATTCTTCTCAAAATAGCTTGCTTTTGTGCCTCTTCTTCTTCACGTTTCCTGGCTTCCATTGCACGTCTCTGTAATTCAAGTAGCTTTCTTCTCTTCAATTCTTCAAGTTCAGCGTCATATGAATTACTCATTCAGTCACTCTCCATCAAATTACTTTGCTAGAGCCATATACTTCGCCAATTCAGGTCTAGACCTTTGTAACTCCCTAAATATTCTAAAGGAAATTCTATCTAATAAAGCCCGACCCTCACTCGTTAATACTCTACCCTTTCCTTCAACTCTAGTTACAAGCCCAGCAATCTCTAATTGTTGTAGAGCTTTACGTATAATGGAGCCTCCACTCTTCCTAAAGTGCTCTCTAATTACCCCTCTCCTCTCTCTCCCACCATAGGCAGTCCTCAATCTTGATAATCCAACTGGACCATGAATATAGAGTTTGCGTAGAAGAGAAGCACATCTAATATACCACCAATCTGGATCTTCAGGGGGTCGCTCCTTGTGGGGGCCTGTCTTAACGAAGAAAGCCCAGGGTGGAGGTTTAATTTGGGGATAATGTTCCTTCAAGTACCTTGCAATTTCAATTATTAATCTTTGAGGAGGAACACTATATGGTGTTGGCATTTTATATCCCAACCAAGAGTTTTAGTAATCTATTTCAGCGTTGAAAGTGAAGCTATCTCTTATAAAGTCTTCGCCTCCTATAAAGGATTACTGTCAATCCACGTACATCAAGTATCTTAGCGCCAAGTTTCTCAGCTAGAAGCTTAACAAAAACAGATCTATCACAATTCTCAACTGAGAGAGCACTCCTTAAAATTCTAATCTTAATGACTTCATTTTCTTCAAGTTGCCTATCAATTTCATTTAAAATATTTTCTGATAAACCACTTTTCCCAATATGAACATGAGGTTTACCATGCAGTACACGCTTAATTAACTCTTTCCTCCTAGACATTTAAGACAACTCCAATTTATTAGATAAAGGTAAATATAAGTAATATTCTTATCTCAGCTCTATTTAATTGGAATACGCTTCTGACTTTTACATTTAAGACATGTAATAACTATATGTGAAAAGCGGTTTTGACGTATTCTTACACGACAGTTGACTCCAGGCCAAAGAAAACTACCACACTTCCGACAAAAACGTCTACGCCATCTCTTTGGAATACGAACTTTACATCTCATTCCAATTCTCCTAGCTAAATCAACATATCTCTGAGCTAAATCAGGGTGAGAGAGAAACATTTTCTCAGCTAAGCTGAAGAGAATGTTAATTCTTTGAACTGCAAGATCCTTAATGTAACTCAAGACTGTGACCCAAA
The DNA here is from genome assembly GCF_058356305.1 of Candidatus Culexmicrobium sp. Lineage (NCBI taxonomy): Archaea > Thermoproteati > Candidatus Culexarchaeota > Candidatus Culexarchaeia > Candidatus Culexarchaeles > Candidatus Culexmicrobiaceae > Candidatus Culexmicrobium > Candidatus Culexmicrobium sp. Next base: position 54,604 of record NZ_JBTVBB010000013.1, on the reverse strand, counting down.
AATATCTTTTATAAAGCTAGATAAGAATTTTAAGGGGATGAAGTGATATTATGCTCACAATAATATTAGCTGAAGCAGCACTAGAAATAATACCTAAACAAATAATCAACCATCCATTAATAAGGAAACATGCGAAAAAGAGGGGTAAAAGGCCAAGTGAAATGCTACTAGATACATCCTACCATTATATAGCAATGAAAAAGCTAGATGAGAAATGGAAGAGAGGAAGACCGGACATCATCCATATAACACTATTACAAATACTTGGAAGTCCAGCAAATCTACAAGGCCACCTCAAAGTCTACATTCACACTAGAAACAATAAGGTAATATATGTTAATCCAGAAACACGACTGCCAAGAAACTATCTGAGATTCACAGGCCTAATAGAACAGTTATTCAAAACAGGGAAAGTTCCTCCAAAAGCTGAGAAAACTCTCCTAGAAATAAGGGAAATGACACTGGAAGAATTAATAGAGGAATTAAAGCCTACAAGGATAATTATTTTAACTTCAAAGGGAAAACCATCAACACCACAGAAAATTGCCGAAGAAATAGTAGTAGAAGAAAGACCAGTAATAATAATTGGAGGATTCCCACATGGAAACTTCAACAAAGAAACATTAAAGCTGTCAAATGAAAAATTAGCCATATATCCAAAACCATTAGAAACATGGACAGTGACATCATCAATAATTCATGCATATGAGGAAAAATTAGGATTATATGAAAAAGCATGGAAGGAAAAGAAGAATAACTTCAGTTTTTCCAGCCCACTACATCGGTTTTAACCTTAAGAGACCCTCTTGTCATCATCAGCAATATAGATTAAGTAAAGGTGAAATAAAAAGTTATCATATAACCTAATTATTCATCACTTAATGCAAACTCCACCGCCACCTCCACATGAATAGTTGTCGTATCAAATAAAGGTACATCTACATCTTCCTCCCTAATTAAGAATGGAAGCTCAGTACATCTTAGTATTGGAGGAATAATACCTGGGATGTAAGAGTAATTGCAAATTTCAATAAGTAAACCCTCTATTTTAACTAGTAGTGTTTCCCTACTCATGGTACTTTTAGTTAGTTTTCATTATTTTTAAACCTGTTAGCGAGGTTGCCTCTCAGTACGGGGTCACTCGCTTAACCCGTACCTCAAGGGGCTCAGTTGAAGCGGTAGGGACAAACGGTATGCTGAGGTTGTATGTATATTTAGTTCTAGCTTCACATTATTAGGGGTTCAGTAGATGTACGTATTGATGAACGTACATCCACCTTGGGGAGCATCAACCTCAGCTCCCTCTGGGTTCATGGGGAGCATATCATCGGTCTTGCCCCCTTTCAGGGTAACCCCGCTCCTTCTCAGGATTGGGAGGACTTCATCCTCCCAAACCTTCATCGAAGGAGGGAAACCCCACATCGTTGGGATATTTTATACCCCATTTTTTAAGCCAGTATTTAACAGTGGTTCTATGGACGCCTAGCTTTCCAGCTATAGTACAAAGCGACAAGTCTTGCTTTACATATTTAAGAAAGGTATCTTTATTTACAACACCTATTAAATATGGCTTCCTTACTATTTGCATTTTGGATAATATTTCAAGTAATCTCTTCTTCCTAGTTTCATTCTTCATGAATTTTAAGATTTTTGCTCCCAACCTTATTACATCTCTCTTTCTATAGATGGAAAGGACGTACTCCCTGCCATTCCTGTGAACAATAGGATGATAGCTGTACATAAGTAGTTTATATTGTAGCTTCTCTAACCAAACTTTATCTTTGTTACACAATCGTATTTCTCCTTCCCCTGTTCTAATGCGCCTTCTAAATCTTATGTTTCCATCTCCATCTATTGCTCCAGCAATATATGAATATAGCTCTTCCTCATTTTCAGGTATGTTCTCCTTTGAAAGTAATAAAAATTCAAAAGAAGGATGTAGTATTGCATATTTGTATCTCATTAGAAGTTTTGTCTTTTTATCTATTGTTTCCGTGGAGTTTACTTTAGTATATCTACTAAATGTTTCCTCAAATATACTTAAAATCTCTTGTCTGGTGCTTCCAACAATTACTTCTATCTGTCTTCCGAGCCTTCTTACAAAAATGTCTGTAGCACAAAGCCCCATCATATAAGCTCTTTCTATCCTATTTCTTGGTGCTTCCTGTTTCATAACCTTACTTTTACCCATGTTATACCACCTCTCTTAAGCGACTCATTCACGTACTTCCATGAATTTCTGGAAGGTTTCATATCACACATCCTTAGGTAGAGGTTTATAGATGCGTTAAGCTGTCTGTTAATGGTTAAACCACAATTACACTCCAAAACCTGCCCCTTTCGGTGCTTCATTTTTCCACCACATCTGGGGCAGGTTTTAGTTGAGTTACGAGGATTTAACAACTTAACATTAGCCTTGTAACTCATCAGAGCTACAATTTCTTTCCAATTCTGTTTAGAAATGACTCTGTTGTGAGTTTTTCTCTTAGTGAACATCCCTTGTTTTTCTAAGTCTTCAAAACCGTGTTCGTAATCCCTAAACTCTTCCGCAATCTTAGAGGTTAGTTTGTGCAGAAAATCTCTAACTCTGTTTCTGTATCTTTTGGAATACTTCTCCATTAGCTTTCTTGCAGTCTTTGGTTTTCTCTTTTCCAACTTCTGGATTTTTCTCCTTATGTTCTCGTAAGTTATGTGCAGAGTGTAGAGAGGTTTTAAATCTACTCTAATCCAACCCTCATCGCAAATTCCGTCCATGCTAAGCAGATTTAAATCCCAAGCAATCTTCTTTGAAGGATTTGACGGAGTATGAGGTTTTCTAAAAGTGATTATTAGCTCGTTTTCCTTCAGGATTAACTCTCCCAAATCGCAACCTTCTACCTTCTTCTTGAACCATACCTTCGTCAAATCGAACTCTAAATAGATTTCTCTCGGCTTAACTGTGACTCTAATCTTACCGTTTCTGTAAATGTATAGAGTCTCTTTAACCCTAACAAATTTCCTCTTAACTGTCGGTTTGCTTCTACTTCTCTTCCCTTTGAGGTAATTCCTTCTCCACGAGTTTAGGATTGAGTAAGCTGTTTTTATCGCCGAATCCACGTAATGTGAAGCGTAATCCCAATTTTGGAGTAAATAATTCCTTAAATTACGTTTAAACTCTTTAGACTTTGGAATTATCGGAATTAATCTTCTACCTTTCCTTCTCCATTCAATATTATCCCAAATGTAATCTATCGCTCCCTGTAAGAGATATCTATAGCTACTTAGAAAATCGCTCACATCGTAGTCGTGCTCAACCTTGTAGCTAACAATCCTGTATGAGTTTCTTAGCACCTTCCACCACCTTCCTATACTTGTGTGATCTCATTCCATAAAGCTTACCAGCAAAGTGAGATATTATCGTGATTAAATCTTCGATTAACTCCTCTTGTGGAGATTTTTCCTCCTTGTTTATCACAACTATTTCAGTCCCGTAACTCTTGAAGAAATCTTCAAGAATCTTGAGTCCAAACCTCGTTAATCTGTCTGGATACGCTATTATAACCTTGGAAACTTCTTTGTTCATAACCATCTTAAGTAACTTCTGAAAGTTTCTCCTGTTTTCTCTTAACCCAGAACCTACATCCTTGAGAATCTCTACATCCCATCCTCTCTCCTTAGCATAGTTTTTTATTAACTCAATCTGTCTCTCCAAGTCATCTTTCTGAGTGTGTGACGAAACCCTAGCGTAACCTATGATTCTCCTCTCTTCATGTATTCCTAGAATCCTCTTTATCTCACTCTCTGGAACTCTTCTCTTCCCTCCTACAGTCCTAACACACCTTATCTTACCTTCCCTATCCCATCTTTGAATCGTCTTTACATGAACTCCAAGCAGTTTTGAAGCCTCCTTCATCGTGTATAAACGTTCCATTATACTCACTAATACTCATAAATGCTCACCAAATATTTAACAGTTACACAAGGCAAATTTTTCCAGATTTCGAAAAATAATTTTAATGTAGCTTGAAGATATTGTTAATTAACTTTCTGAATGAATGGGTTGTGAGGGGGATTAAGGTGTCCCTCTTAAATATAATGAAAAAAGTTTTGGGGGGAAAGAGGACACTGCCTCCTAGACTATTATGTGTTTTAGCCTTAGCAATTATCTTCATCTTCTATTTATCCCCGAATTCATGGGTTGTACAGTCAATTGAAGCACACTTAGAAAAAAGAGTAAATGTTGAAGAGGTAAGTGCTCCTTACAGCATAAAGTTCCATTCAATTGAGTTCTATGGAGACTATAGCTATGACTTTCCATTGAGGGCTACATTGGCAGGCGATCCATTCAGCATAGATTTTCTTGAGGATTTCGACCAGGCAAAAATAATTTATACAATGAATCGTGCTATGGGATTAAAAAACATTCTCTACAGACCATTCTCAAGCTTAAGTGAAGATGTGGAATTTCTAAATTACTGGAATCTAACCAAGAAGGAAATTTCTCCAATGGATTTAAACGGGAAGTATTGGGTGGATCTACCATATACAATAGGGTATGAGGGAAGAGATGCTTGGCGTGCTTTCTTTATAAAGTTTATGAAGCTTCTCTTCGATACAGGTGTTGACGGTGTGGAATTTGATGGAGGAGTAGGCTGTTATAGTTGGGGTAGTTTTGATCCAGAAACTATACAAAAGTTCAATCAATATCTTGCTTCAAAATATACTTCAGAGGAGTTGGCAGATAAGTTTGGTATATTAGATATAAGTAGCTTTAACTTTACTCAGTTTCTCCGAGATCACGGCTATCATAAATATGAACAGTATACTGAAACTGGCCAAGTCATAGCCAATCCTGGAGATGCACCAGCAAAGGATCCAGATCCACATATAAGAGCTCTCTGGGAGGAGTGGGATAACTTTAAGAAGCTCATGCTCTTAGAGCTATATAGGATTTTATGGGAAAATGTTCAGCAGTGGGAACAAGAGGCTGGAAGGGAATTTTATATCTCCACGAGAATTGGGTTATGGCCCTTAGATCTTCCAGTTCTACCATTCGTCGATGGTGTCAATTGGGAGTATGTGTGGTTTAGTGCCCCTGCCTTTGGAGATAGACCTGACATTATCGGCTACCCCAATAGAACAGCAAGTACAGACTTTAGAGTACTCCAAAGTCTGGGGAAGAGATTTAATCCATGGATCACACCTGCAAGCTCTCTGGAGGCAACAGGATTCACAGCATGGTTCTCCTGTGGATGGAATATGACCAATGACCCAGAAGAGCAATACATAGCATTATCAGAAATAATAGTGTGCGGCGGCCTCCCAAGTGTGAAATTAAGTGATGAAGGACAAGCAATCAATATTACACATTGGAAGCAATTCATACAACTTGTTCAAGAGAATCCTCAGCTCTTCGGGCAATCCCAATTTGGTGAGATTGCTCTGATCTACTCTGCTGCAACAGCATTAAACTGGTATTATAAATTAAACTTTACAACACCTGTTCCTTTTGGACAAAGTAGGCCTCTCACTTATGATGGTTATGAGGGAACATACTACCTACTAGCAGATTCACATAGAGTCTTCGACATAATAGTATTTGGCGATAATGTATGGGTTAATATTACCCAACCCCTCTCCAAGCTCTTAAAATATAAAGCTGTAGTATTGCCAATGGCACTTTGCTTAACAGATGACCAAGTTAAATTACTTGAACAGTACTTGGAAAATGGAGGAACAATAATAGCACTTGGTGATGTAGGCATATATGATGAGTATGTAGAAAAAGTAGATCGAAGGTTTTCCAGCTACTTTGACGGAAAAGTTCATCAAGTCGGCTCAGGTTTAATAATTTCAATAAAGGATATTTCACCAATAGACTATTTGGCCTATAGAACAAAGTATGATCCAAGGGCAAATCCAATTTTAGAAAAGTTTAGAGAGATCATAGACACCTATGTGTCCAGGGATGTTAACACAAGTTTATCTTCAAGGGCTCATATATACAGATTCTTCAATTACAGAGAAAACGCCATGATCTTCCATATAATAAACTTCGCTTACGATTACAAACAAGATAAGGTTATTAGAGCTTACAATGTCAAATTCAACTTCACTCTTCCACCACAATTGGAGGGAAGAAAAGTTTCAATATGGCTCTATAGTGAAGATTTGCCCTATGGAGTGGAAATTCCATACAAACAAGTCGACAATATAATTTCAATAACAATACCTAAAGTTTCAATACTAACTAGTATAGAAGTAAGACCACACTTTAAAGTTCCTGAACCACTAGTGATCAATAATCCAACCACGTTGAGGGGAAACACATATACTTTCGATAGAAGCATAATAGTCAATTCCTCTCTCTTCATAATAAACTCAAATATTGAAATGAAGGGTGATGTAAAACCCATTAAGATAGAAGTCCTACCAGGAGGCTCACTAACAATTATAAATTCAACAATACGTAGAGTTTCAGGCTCATATTATATAGTAGCTAGGGAAGACTCATCAATTTTTATTAATGGATCAGATATTTCTGGCGCTGGTTTATTTGCCTCTCTAGAGAAAGGTGGAATTTGTATACAAACTGAAGGTGCAGTCATTCTCAACAGTAAAATACATGGCAATTATGATTATGGTCTACTACTATTTAAAGCCAATAATTCATTAATTGTCAACAATGAATTCTATGGAAACTCGTTAGGCGTATCAATTGTTGATTCATCCTACATTCAATTCTACAACAATATTGTGAAGAATAATTATGCAGGAATACTAATACGTTCCTCTCACGTGGAATTAGGTATAGCTGAAATAGTTAGAATGTATGAAAGTGGAATCCTACCACCACGAGGCCCTGTAAAACAAGTAATCTCCAGTTGCCACATTATTGACAATCAAATTGCAAACATAATAGTTTCAGGAACAAACTTTGTAACAATTAGAGATTCTGAATGCAGCGGAACCTCCACAATAAACATACTAGTTTACCGCTCCATAGCAAAAATATATAACTGCTCCATCCACTCAAGCTGGATAGGCATTTTATTATATGAAAGCCCAATAGTAACAATCACAAACAGTAAAATATACAGTAACTCTCACATTGGAGTAAAAATATACAAGTGCTGCTCAATGGGCATACTATACTGGCTACACTTAGAGCCAATTGCAGCATACTCAGATGAAGGAGATATAAGAATAATAGGAAACTACATTGAAGACAATGAATATGGCATACACATAGACTTTGAGGGAGGACCTCACGGATACTTCAACCGCCACATAAGAATATCAGACAACCAAATCTCACACAACCAAGTCGGCATATTCGTAAATAGAGCAGTTGGAGAAATAATACGAAACAACTTCATTGAAAATAAGAAGCAAGTTGACGGTGGTAAATTTGAGCCACTCCCAGAATTCTCACTAGACTATCCTAAACCCATTGGAAACTACTGGGACACATATAGTGGCCCCGGACCATATGAAGTTTTACCCGGCTACTATGACAATTATCCACTAAAAAACCCTATCAAAATTCCAGTAATAACCGACCATGAAGGACCAATAGTGAGAATAGAGAAAGCTAGAATAAGAATATTCAATGAAACCCATGTAACAATAAACTTCAATCTCCACGTTTCAGATGAACAGAGCTATCTCGGCGACAAGGAATTTCGAACACACTTTGGCTTCGTAAGTCTACTAAGCCCCAACATGAAGGAACGGGAATTCGGATGGATTGGCTTCACTGCACATGTATTAGGCCCAGAAGAACTCACAACTAAATACACCATATACAACTACACATTTGTCCAAGGATGGACAGCTGAAATGAAGCCAGTACCATTTCCAGAAGAATGGGTGGAAGATTCAATTCTAACAGCCTATGCAACTGACATCTGGGGCAACTGGAATAAAAATGATACAATACCTCCATACATCAAAATTGTACCTAGAAAACCAGAAACAGTAAGTTTAAACGAGCCAGTAATCCTTATAATCCTCGCAACTGACTGGAATAAAATATCAAAAGTTCGAGTAATCTACAAGATTGACAATTCAGAATGGTATAAAGCAAAAATAACATTTGATAAATCAACACATCTATATTATGCCTTTATACCTCCACTCAATAGAGAAGGTACAGTAACATATAGAATTTATGTGGAAGACATTTGTGGAAATAGTGCTAAAATTACAAGTGAAATTCAAGTTCTCCCTCTTCAGGAAACTGTTAGCACCATACACTTTTACATTAAAGATATGGAAGGAAACGTAATTCCCGAGGCCACTTTAATCTTTAATGGAGTAAAATATCAACATGGAGAAAAAATAAATGTTCAAGCAAGAACATATTCAATATCCATTGGAGAAATACCTAGTGGATACAAATTCATAAGCTGGAGTACATCAGGAAACATAAGCATAAAGGATCCAAGCTCTAGCTCAACAACAGTCACAGTTAGTGGTAGTGGAAGCATTACAATGAACTTAAAGAAAGTTATCATAATATCAAGCCTAATTGTTGAGCCAAGGGAAGTGAAAGCTGGAGAAAAAGTCACTATAACCGTTGAAGTTACAAACACCCTTGAAGACAGTTTCACTTACACTGTGAAATTACTATTGAATAAAAAACTTGAGGCAACTAAAAATGTCGAGCTTGCACCAAACGAGACGAAAACTATCACCTTTACCATTGTGAAGACTGAGCCTGGAATATATAATGTTGAAGTCAATGGACTTAGAAGCGAGTTTACAGTAAAAGGAAAACCTACACCACCCGTTATTGAAACATTCCTACCATATATCATTGCGGTATCTATCATTGCCATAGCAATACTGGCCTTCGCCTTTATTAAGAAAAAGTAAAGAAACATTATCCTCCTTTTTTCGAAATTTCTCATCAGCTAGAAAAGTACTTAGAGTTTAAAATTGGTGGACCGGGCGGGATTTGAACCCGCGACCCCCTGCGTGCAAGGCAGATGCTCTTCCAGGCTGAGCTACCGGCCCATACTCAATAACTCAGCCATTTAAAATAAAAATTTCTCTGCCATTATAATTTCTCTTCATGACGCTTATACACATTCTTAGATGGGTATTAATAAAGTCTATATACAATGTATAAGAGAGTTAGGATACAGGAAAAATTACAACAATATACAACTGATAAATAGCTATAGTTCATTATAATTAACTCAATGGCAGGTTTAATCCATGCAGCTAATCTTTAGAGAATATGAAAGTGGAGATGAGAAGGGAATAGTGGAATTACTAGTCAACGTCTTTAGGGAATATAAAGATATGCAATTTACAGTTAAAGACTGGTTAGTCCTCGAGAAGAAGGATGAAGGTTTCTCTAGAAAAAACGCCTTTGTAGCAGAGTATAATGAGAGAATAGTTGGCCATGTTCAAATAGTATATAGGCAACTCAGAGTTGGTAAAGCCTACATTACAACAGGCGGAATAGCCAATGTTGCAACACGCAAAGAATTTAGAGGAAGAGGAATAGCTACAAAGCTATTAAAACTCGCAATTGAAAGACTGAAGAAGAGAGATATACCATTATCCTCCCTCTTTACAAATTACAGGGGAGTAGCCCATAGGGTATATAGGAAGCTTGGTTTCACAGACACACAACTCCTAGCAAGATTCTATGGAAAAAGAATGGAGGCTGAAGAGACCATTAAGAAACTGGAAAGTGATGAGAAGATTGAAGTGGTTGAAGCTGAAGAGAAGGATGCTGAAAAAATACTTAAAATCTACATGAAATATACTGGGAAAATTTCAGCAAGCCATAAGAGAAGTAGAAGATATGTGATAGAGAAAATACTCAGAGGATACTATGAAACATTCACTTATGAACCAGCCTTCAAAATATACAGGGTATTGAGGAATAACGAGACAATAGGATACTTTACACTAGGAATAACTAATGAATACGTGAGAGTTAAGCCTAGAAGCCCACATATAGCAAACTTAATCGAAGTAGTAGCAACAAATAGAAACACCATAAAAACCGTTCTAAGAGAAGCCATAAAAAGAGCTCTAGAAAGGGGGGCAAAGGAATTAGTCCTTCCTATACAGCCGACAAAAAACATAATGAAAACCTTGAAGTCATTTAAAAAATTAATGGAGGGCGGAATATTCATGGACAAAATAATAAATCTAAAAACACTACTAGAACAATTAAAACCCGAACTGGAAGAAAATCTAAAGAGTAAAACGAAAATAAAAAAGAAAATAGGGATAGTAACGGAAAACCAACAAGCAACCCTAACAATAGAAGAAAGTCAAGTAAAAATAGAGGAGGATCAGCCTGAAACAGTTATAAAAACTACAAATGAAGAATTAATAAAGCTTATATACGGTGTCACCACACCTACAAAGTTTATCTTAAACTCAAAAATTAAAACACTAAAACCAAAACAGTTGAAAAGCACATTAGAAGCCATGTTTAAGGCAAAAACTCTACATGTATTTCAAGCAGACACGTGGTAGGTGGTGATTTAATTTGACTTCCCTCATGATTAAGAATGGTTTCATAGTAACCATGGATAAACATAATACATTCATACCTGATGGTGCAGTGTACATTGAGGGGTCAAAGATAATTGATATTGGAAAAACTAGAGAAATAGAAGAAGCATACGAGGCTGATGAAGTTATCAATGCATCAAATGGTGTTGTAATGCCTGGACTAATAAATTCACATGTCCACTTCAAAACAGTTCTTAGAAGAGGCTTTGGAGACAACTTATCCCTAGAGGAATGGCTAAGTCCATCAAGTCCAGGACCTCCCATCCACCTTGCAACAAGAGAAGAATTGGCAATAGCAATCAAACTTGTGTGTTTAGAGATGATAAAGGCTGGAATTACCTGCTATGCATCAGGTGCAGGATTTTTGGAAGAAAGATATGCAAGTGGACTTAGAGGATTACATGCACATTTAATCATAGATGAGATTGGAGATTATAGAGGTATTCTCCAGCAAATAGAGGAGAAATATTCAGATCGCTTTAAATTTGCACTTGGACCATGGTGGATTCCAAAAGTCCCTAAGGAAGTATTATTAGAAGTGAGGGAAATAGCTGAAAAACATAACTTGAAGATACATATGCATGTTGCAGAAACCAAATGGGAGATAAGGGAGGTTAAAAGGAATTATGGATATGATGGCTCCATTGAATATCTTCATCAATTAGGATTGCTGAATTCAAGGTTGATTGCAGCCCACTGTGTTCATGTTACACCTAAAGAAATTAAGTTGATGCATATTAATGGAGTTGGTGTAGCTCATTGCCCAACAAGCAATGCCAAGCTAGGGGATGGAATAGCACCCTTAAGTAGCTTTCTCAGGGCAAAAATAACTGTGGGTCTTGGAAGTGACAGTCCAGCCACCAACAACTGCATCGATATGTTTCAGGAGATGAAGTTTGCCTGCATTCTACAGAGAGCTAGGCAACGCAGCTCTAGGGTGGTTAAGGCTGAAGATGTCTTGAAAATGGCAACAATTGATGGGGCAAAATTGCTGGGTATGGAAAAGGAGGTTGGCTCAATTGAAATAGAGAAAAAAGCAGATATAATAATCATTAATCTACAAAAACCACACTTTTATCCTAAAACCAACATGATCTCACATTTAGTTTATTCAGCAAGAGCATCAGATGTGGATACATCCATTATTGATGGTAAAATAGTGATGAGGAAAAGAAAAGTATTAACTTTAGATGAGGCTGAAATACTGGAAAGAGTTCAGGAAGTGTATGAAAGTATAATGGAGAGGAGATAATAATTCTAGTTATCTATATATATTTTAGCTAGTGGAAGGAAGTAGGAAGCCTAAACTCTAAGAGACGTTGACTTAATGCTTTCTTCTATGTAATAGACGGCTAACACCCATGGCTAGAAGTAGTGATATGGGAATAAAGAGGGCTGTTAGAATCATGGCTGTCTCATGAGCTATTACCTCAAAAATTATTCTAGCCATTTCTGTTATGTATACAGCAACAATGAATAACTCTATTTTATGAAATATTTTCTGTAGATCGACTAGTCTGATTAACTGTTCTTTTGAGGCTTTTTGTTCCTCAAGAGCAATTTTCTGCTGTTGAAAACGAAGATAAACTCTAATTTCATCCATAACTGTCTCTAAATGTGCCTTAAGTTCAACACCCTTAACAATATTACTTTCAAAAGTTTTTAGAACTCTATCATAAACTTCAAAGTCTACATCGAAATTTCTCGGATAATCCTCAAAACTTTTCTCATTCAACCTCTTAAAAATACTCATCATCTTTGAAATAGTCAATTTAGCCTCAACATAATTCGCCCTCATAGTTGAAATCATAGTAGAAAAATTCAATATTTTCTCCATAATATAATTCAGCCAGAAAGCAAGAAGCTCCAACTCTATAGGTTCAGGTTTAATCAACCGCCACATAAACTCTTTAGTCTTACCCTTAACTTCCTCCTCCCTAGACTGGAAAGTAGCAAAAAGCTTCCTACAATCATCATAAAGCCTTGAGAGCTCAGCAGTATAAACTGCAATATACTTAACATAATCGATAATCTCTTTCAAATTCTTCTCAACAATTTTACTTGAAGAAGAAAGAGGAAAAACAAGATAGCATCTATCGAAAAGCTCTTCTCCAGGATCAAGAATTGAAAATAAACAACCCCTAATCACTCCGACACCCATTATAGGCCTAGACATAAAAGAAGAATATTTTTCAATTAAAGATAAAGCAGAATCTTCACTTTCAACTGGAAATATGAATACAGTAAAAGTCGAAAGAATATTTAAAGAAGAAATGTAAGGGAAAAATCCAGAAAAATCGAAGAAACTTAAAAAATCCTCCGAAAAACCATCAAACTCAAAAGTTGAAGTCAATAAAAGAAATTTATCTATCACATCAACCTTAAAGTAACATACAACATTATCAACATAAATCTTTAAAATATCATCTTTTTCCTCTAGAACTTCATACTTCTTCCTTAACTCCTCAGCAACCTTGGTAGTAAGAGGAGAATAGTCGTTTTCATCAAATCGACAAATATACATTCTAACTACTCTCAATTCTAAAGCTCCTTGATAAGTAAACTTATGGCACTATAGATTTAGACAAATATTAACTTTACCGCAAGGGTAATAGATTGTATCGTAAAGAAATGAATAGTTTAGGTAAACATAAATTTAGTGTAGAAACGATTTAGCGTAATTCCTAATGATGTTGAGAGAAGGATTTGAAGCCGCACCAATAACAATAATAATGCTAGCATATCTAACTAGAACGGGAAGGAAGTTGTGATTTCTGAAAATTCCGTTAAAGTAGTTAGAGGCATGTTAAAAGCATGTGAGGAAGAGTGTGGTTAAGCTTTAACATGAAGTGTGACAAATTAGAGCTAGGAAAGTCTAGCGGGAAGTGTTTAAACCTATTTGGTGTATTCCAGTATTTTATTTGAGCTTCGATTAGGTCAAGAATATACTGAAGATTGTAACATTTCTTAACTATTGTTAAAGATGGACCTATTAAAGCATTTATAACCGAGTTTCTACGCAGATAGTATATTTTTAATCATGATGAATTACGGTAAGAAGCTAAGTGAAATCAGAGTCTTCTTGTCTTCTCTGCTTGTATATAAAGGTTCGGAGGAGGTAATGCGACTAGAACCAGGTTAGCTGTGAGTTTTCTTGTTTTATTGCGTTAATGCAAAAATTTTATTTAAAGGTTTATGTGAGAGAGTTTAATTGCTGGAGGATTTAAGGTTGGGGGCTTCAAGTAAAGTAAGAGTTTGTTTTCCAGGTTTAAGTGCTGAGGATTTTCAGCACTCTGCTGATGTTAAGGCTTTGGAGGTCGTTAAGAAGGTTAAGGGGTTTGACTGGCTTACGAAGCAGGTAATGAAATTGGGGCTTGAAAGGATTATTCGTATGCAACTTCTCGCTGATAGTCTTAAGGTTTCTGATGAGCAATGCCCGAGCTTGTGGAAGGTGTATAAGGAGTGCTGTGAAGTTCTCGATATAGATCCTCCGCCTGACTTTTTCATTGAGCGTAATCCATGGCCAAATGCATACACTACTGGGTTTACTATGCCAGTTATTGTGATTTCAAGTGGGCTCTTGGAAGTACTTGATGAGAATGAACTTAGATTTGTTCTTGGACATGAGCTTGGACATTATAAATGTGGCCATGTCTTGTACATGACGATGGCTCAGTATTTATCCCAGATTCTCGCTATAATTGGTCAAATGACTTTAGGTATAGGACGCCTTCTAGGTACTGGTTTAGAGCTAGCCTTACTTGCTTGGAGTAGGAGAGCTGAGTTTAGCGCTGATAGAGCTGGACTTTTAGTTGCTCAGGATGATGATGCTTCAGTAAGAGCTTTAATGAAGCTTGCAGCGCCTGTTGAGAAGATATGGAAGGAAGTTAATGTTGAAGCCATATTACGACAGGCAGAGGAATTTGAGATGTTTTCTGAAGACAAGCTATCGAGGCTTTATAAAATATTCTATGGTGTTCAACGAACTCATCCATGGCTTATCCTGCGAACTAGGGAAGTTAAAAACTGGATACAATCTGACCAGTATAAGAGCATACTTAAATCCGGCATTCCTATTGGAAAAAGAGTGGAAAAGGGTAGAAGGATGCGTGTTAAATCATTAGAATTCTGCCCAGAGTGTGGTGTCAAAGTTGAGCCAAGTGACAGGTTTTGCTCTAACTGCGGCTATAAATTACATTAAAATTGCATGAAAACCTTCTATCCAATATTTTTACTATGATTAATCTTTTAAAATGGAGTAATGCTTTGAACTTACATTAATTATACTTTTGTCTCAGTCTTCGGTATTGACAAGCTAAATTACACTTAATTTTAGATATCAACTTCTATTGTTGTGTTATCACAAGGCTGAGATCGTGGATTCAAATCTCACCACTTAAATTTAATTAAATCTTTAAGCTATCGCCGTTCTCTGGTATTATTACTTCTAATTTAAATTTCTCAACTATTTCATCACTTAGCTTTTCCATGTCGTTTTCTTCTCCATGTACAAGTATAACTTTCGTATTTTTCCTCATTTTACCTATAATTTCTAGTAGTTCTTTTCGTCCACAGTGGGATGAAAAGTCGAACCATTCTACTTTTGCCTTTACTTTTTCTACTCTCTTTCCAAAGTTGAAGACTCCACTTTCTAGTAGGATGTGGCCTGGTGTACCTGGGATTTGGTAGGACACCATAAATACTGCATTTCTTTCATTTCTTGCAAGTTTTTTCATGTAGAATACTGCGTTTCCTCCCTTTAGCATTCCTGCTGGTGAAATTATTATTCCTGGCTTTTTGCATGCTTTTCTCCTATCTGACCATCCTGATACCCACTTTGCTTTTTCTAGTGCTCTAACTAATAGCTTGTAGTTTCTAAAGAATTTTGGGTGTCGAAGCATTATTCTACTGGCTTTTCTTGCCATACCGTCTAGTGTAACTGGATATTTTAGTTTATATGCTCCAATGACACATAATATTTCCTGTGATCTTCCAACTGAGAAGGCTGGGACTAGTACTATTCCTCCATTATCAACTATTTCGGTTATTGCTTTAATGAATTTTTTTTCTGTTTCTTTTCTCTCTGGATGGGTGATGGTTGCATATGTGGATTCAATTATTATTGCGTCTAGTTTTGGGAGCTTTTTTGTTGCTCCCTTTAGTAATCTTGTGTTTATCGTGTTTATGTCGCCTGTATAGAGTATTTTTTTATTGTTTACCTCTATTATTGTCATTAGGCTTCCAGGGATATGTCCTGCATTTAGAAACTTTATTTTAAATGGTCCTATTCGCATAGTGTCATTATAGTTTATGTACGTTATTGATTGCATCATACTTTTTAATTCTAAATGTTCGTATGGTAAGAAGTATCCTGATATATGTATGAAGTCCTGTATTAGTAGCTCAGTTATTTCTGCTGTTAGCTTTGTTGTCATTAGTTTTGGGTTTTCCGTAACGTAGAGTAATGGTAGTCCTCCTGAATGGTCTAAGTGGGCGTGGCTTAGAATTATTGCATCTAACTCTTTTGGTGCTACGTGTAGTGGAAATTCTGGTTCTCCATCACCAAACATTACTCCATAATCAAGCAGTATCTTTTTTTCTTCAGTCTTTAGCAGTATGGCTGACCTTCCTACTTCTCTTGCTCCGCCTAAAATGTCTATCTTAATTTTTGTCATTGCCAGTCCTCTTTTAATTTTTTGACTATAGTTTATTTTTTATTGGGGTTTATCAAAGTTGTGTAGTGTGGTGGGAATGGTGGTTAGGATAGTGCTTTTGGATGATGATTTGGATTTTACTGGAAATGTATTTATTACTGGTTTTCATGGTATAGGTTTGACTGGTTTCATTGCCATTAAGCATTTGATTTACGAGTTGAAGGCTGAGAGGGTAGGTTTTATTGAGACTTTAAATTTACCGCCAATTGTTTCAGCTAGTGATGTTGGTGTTTTTACTCCCTTTGAACTTTATAAGTATTCGTGCTATGTTTTTCTTTTAACTCAAGTTCTACCTGATTTAAAAGAGCAAAATAAATTTTCATTGAAGATTGCTAATTGGGTTGTTAAGTGTGGTTTTTCAGAGGCTATTTTAATTGGGGGTCTAAATAGGCAGTTTAAGAGAAGAGAGGATGATTTTTATCGCTTTATGATGACCTCTGCCTTTAAGGATAAATGGAAGGATCTTAATTTACCTGTTCTTGAACATGGATTATATGCATATGGTTTGCTTGCCTTAATGTTGTCGAGATTTGAGGTTAGAAATTTCCCTGCATTAGCTATTTTACCCTATGCAGATGCTTCTAGGCCTGATCCATTGGCTGCTGCTAAGGCTATTGAATTTCTAAATGACTTTTACGACTTGAATGTTGATATATCTAAGTTGGAGATGGATGCTCAAAGAATTGAGAAGGAAGTTCAATTACTTTTGAAGGAGTGGAGTGAACAGATGAAGGGTGAGCGTAAGCGTCTTTCATACATGTAGTTAGATATTACTTTCAAGTAGCTGTTGCATCTCAATATAACTTTCCTAGTATGTTAGTAAGTTTTTCATATTCATCTTTTCCTATTATGTGGAGTATGATCTTTCTTTCCCGACATAGTTGCCTTAATTTTTCTATGATTGTTTTTAATGTATCTTCTTTGTATATGAAGATGATGTTTCTGTATTTATTGTTGATAATGAGTTCTTTGATTGAGTTGAATATCATTTTTCTTTCTTCTTCATTTTTGCTTTCAACTGCTTCATATTGTGAGAGTGGATATACTTCGTCTAGTTCTAGTGGTATTATGCCGAAGGGTATGCAATAGACACATTCATGTATTTCGCTTATTTTTTCTTTGTTACAGCTTTTTTTAATGATTTTTATGATTTCTTTTACGTATTTACTTTTGCTGAATGGTTTCTCTTGTGGATCCGGTATTAATATAAGTGTCTTCTTATTTGGGAATCTGATATTTCTCTTAATTTTTGTCAGATGCCTTGATACTTCTGGGCGTATTAGGCCTTCACTTCCAGTGTAGAATAATCCTTTAATTTCTCCTTTTACTATTGGATCGAATTTTTCTAGATATCCTTTGTATTTCTCTAGTTTCTTAACGGCTTTATATAGCCGTGGATGTGCTTTAGCCTTTATTTCTATTAGCTCCCATAGTGATCCTTCATATATTGCTTGTTTTATTTCCTTCATTTCCTTTAATATTATTGTCAAGTTATGTTCGGCTATTAATTTTATTCTCTCTTTTCTCTCCATTTTTCTTAATTCTTCAACTTCAAGTTTTGAACATATATTGCAGTTGCATGGTAGGTATTTTAGTCTAGAGAATTTTATTGTTCTTGTGGGTGTTATGTATCGTTCATCCTTTGCATATAATGCATAGGATGCTGAATCGAAGGTATCGCATCCCATTGCCACTAATAGTGGCATTACTAGTGGATGTCCAGCACCGAATAGGTGGACTGGTTTTTCTAGTGGGAGTTCCATTTTAGCTGTAATTACAAGGTCGATTAATTCGTCAAATTGATATGCTTCCATAAATTGTGTTGGCCCTCCAATTCCGTAAATGTCAAAATTCATTTTGCTGATTTTTCTTGCACAAAATTTAACTAGCTCTCTATGTTGTCCTCCTTGTACTGGTCCAACCCATAGAATATCCTCTCTAGATTTAGCTTTCAAGCTTATTTCAGCATTTCTTAGAGTTTCATTTACTGTTTTTAGTGCATCTTGATAGGTTAGTTCCTTTGATGTTGGTATGTCAAGTATGACTGCTATATCGCTATTTAGTTTTTCTTGTATCTTAACTATTTCTTCTGCCTTTAGATCTATTGTTCCATATGTTAGTAGTTGGTATGCTCCTGAATCTGTCATTACAATTTTTTCAAAGTCTATTAGTTTGTGGACGTCATAGACTTCTTTTCCTTCTACTATTAATTTTTTCTTTATTATATATGCATTTGTTATAACTGCTTCTAGATTAAATTTATTTTTCATTTCTTTGACTGGTATAATGTTGTTCCAGGGGTTTATTACGGGAAGAAAAATTGGGGTTTCAAGTACTCCTTTCTTTGTTCTTAGTTTCCCTATTCTTCCTGCCAAATCTCTTTCTTTAATCTCAAATGTCATTACATTATTCACTGGCTTTCTTTTCTGATATAAATTGCTCATACACTCTTCTTACTCTTTCGGCTACTGGACCTGTTCCTTCAACAACTCCTTCTTCTGTTACTCGAATTTTATCCATGACAACTATGACACCTGCATCTTCATAGAGTTTAACCATATTTGGAAACATTTTTTCCAATCTTCTAGCAAGCCCCTTTAAGTCGAATGGCTCTTCTTGTCTTATGATTTCAGAGATGACGTCTCCCCTAATAAACACTCTTGCATAGACTGCTTTTTCTTCTTCACTTCTTGCGTCTGATAAGCATAGACTTAACGTAGAGGGATCATAACCCACTAAACGGCCACTATATGCTTTTCCATGTATTGTCTTTACACTAACCATTTTGTCTAGTAATGAAGCAAGTTCTCTTAAAAATCTAGAGCTTCCTGCACTAGTTAGACTACTCACCATACATTTTCCTCCAACTGAATTGGATTGGAACAGAATAATTTATTTGTTTTTTGTTTTATAGCCTCTTCTGGTTGAGAGATATGAGGCGTGCTGTGTCTTTTAGGGTTGAGAGTATAGAGAGAACTGAGATTTCAGGAGTACTCCTCATATCCCTTGTGGGTGTAGAGGAGCCGTTATCCTCCAAGTTGGAATTGCCAGAGCAATTAATATTTTCTAAAATAACTGAGGATGACATTATTAAGATGGTTTTGTCTAGTGATCCTCTCTCCCTCAACGATCTAGAGCAGTATGGTTTTCCTCTCATAATACTTAATGGCACAGTGTTTAAGAAAAGTAGGGAGAAAGGTGAAGTTAAATATTGGATTTCTTTTCATGGACTACAATTTAGACTAACTAGTATGGATGATTTTCTAGGTGATGTATCTGATATTTGGGTTGGACTTGTTAAATGAGTGTTGAGGTACATATACTTTCATTTATCTCTCCCTCTAGTATGTCTTTAATTGATTAATTTTACCTTATATTTATTAAAGAGTATTATTTGTTCTTTTAAATATATTTTCTTATAAAGAAAAATTTAATAGATATTTTTTATTTTTCTTCTTTGGGATCGTTTATGAAAGGTAATGGTAGTGAAAGATGTAGTGAATGTGGTGGAGTGTTAGTTATATCTGATTATGGTGAACTTGTATGTTCAAATTGTGGATTAATAGTAGATGTTGTTTATAAGCCTCCTTTATTTGAAATAGAACCTCTATCTGATTTTTCAGCCTCTTCTAAAGTTTATGTTAATCCTGATGGTAAGCCTATTAGAAGTGATGGTTTAGGTTCAATTATTCTGAGATGTAAGGGTCAATTTAAGGATAGTAGGGGTATGATTTTGAATTTTAAGAAGTTTTATAAGCTCAAGAGCATAAATGATCTTTGTTTAAAATTTGATTTAGATAAGACTAAGATCGGAGCTTTAAATGTTTTAGGTAGAGTTTGTTCTACTCTTCGTGTACCGAGATCCGTCTATGAGAGGGCATGTTATCTTTATATAAAGACTTTTAAGCTAAGTAGAGGTATTAGTTCAAGTTATTTGATAGCTGCTGCCTCTTTAATTATAGCAGCTAGAGAGCTAAATCATCCGTTAACTCTCAGTGAAGTTTCAGATGCATTTAGTAAGATAGGGCATCGAGTCATACTTCGCTCTCTATCTAAAACAATTTCATTGATACTGGGTAATTTAAAGCTTGAATATAAGATTCCTAGTCCCCAGAGCTATATTCCTAAGATTATAAGTAGGTTGAAATCTAACCATAGAGTTAAAAAACTACTTGATGACTATGAAGTTGATCATAGAAAGTATTTTCTTCTACTTGAAAGAGTTTCCTATAGGATTTTAGAATTTATTGATGAGCGTTTCAGGCTAGGTAAGAATCCATATCTCTTAGCTGTTTCAACAGTTTATGTTTCAGATAAAATTGTAACTGGTAGAATGGGTTTAAGACCTCTTCTTTCACAAAAATTATTATCAATTTATCTGGGGTCTACTGAGTATACTATTCGTCATCATTCGAAGAGAATAATGAGATTAATTAGAGGGTTAATTGAAGATTTAATATAGTTTTGTTATTTTCATATTGAGGGGGACTAACCTTACTATGTACTATGTCTCCATTTTTGAAATATAATGGCACCAGTGTTTCTATATTATTCAAGTGTCCTAGAAGATGTGAGGTCGTGAATTATGTTGGTTTTGAAAATTGCATTGCTTCTCACGTGTTAGTGATAGCTTCCTGTTTAAACTTTTCTAGTGTGAAAGGAGTTTTTAGTGCTTTTCTTGAAGATCAAAACATTGATATAAATTATATTATGTCTATGGCTAGATTAGTGAGTTTTCTTCGTATTAGGAATTTTAGATTTTTTGGTGAGCTATATGATGACTTGTCGAAGGAGGATGATGACTTCATATTTGATGTTTTCTCTAAATGTTTTTTATTGTCTTCTTCTGTAGGCTTAGTTTTTTATGATTTAAATGAGCTTTTCAAGTCTCTTAATGTTTTAATTAAGTGTAGGAGAATTAAAAGTTATAAGCTATTGAGGTCAGTTTTTAAGAAGTTGAAGTGTGAGTTAAATAAGATGTTTTCCGCTAAGGATCTTACTTTAACTAATTATGATGAAGGAATCTTTTATAGAAGAAATATTGGTTGTAGTGATGGTCTTTTTATTAATGAAGTTGTTGACTCGGATAATTCATGTGAGCCTCTCTATTTGGTGAAGCATAGTTTTCCTGGCTTTTCTTATATTCCTTCTATTTGGGCTGTAAGTACAATTTTAAGATTTAAGCGTAGTGGTAAGAGTCCTAGGAGAATTGGTCATGGTTATTTTTCTTCCTTATTTGATTATCGATTATCATTGGCTAAAAAGATTATTAGGAGGGTTTTTCCTGAATTTCCTTCTCATATTGCTGGTCAAATTGCTTTGTCAGCAACCTTTGATTCTCTCGGTTTCTATAAGTTGTATTTCTTCTTTCTTGATGATGATGTAGAGGAGTTGTTTGTTGATGCTCCTAACACTTTTCTATATCTTGATCACTCAAAATATGGTAGATGTAGAACTAATATCGTTTTGTCTAAACTTGATATTGAACGTATAATTACTCAGTTAAAGGCTGAAAGCGGGTTAAATTTGGATGTTTCTTCTCCTTCACTTAAAACTGACCTGGTTACTAGATTGTTTCATTTACGTGTATCTGTCGATATTCCTCCATTAACTGTTGATGGGCCTTCTCTAATTTTTAGACGTTTTAAATTTAAGCCTTTAACTATTATTGATTTGGTTAGGAATAGAACCATTACAAGTGAAGCTGCTGCCTATATTATTTTCTGTTTATTTAATAGGAGGAATATTCTCGTAATTGGTGAACCTGCTTCTGGTAAGACTACTTTTGTTAATGCATTAGACATGATTACTCCTCCTCATTGGAGGAAGATTTCAATTGAATCTGTAGTTGAGAGTGTAAGGCAATCTTTCTTAAGTAAACATCAAGTAAGATTTAGAGTTGACCCTATTGAACGTTCTCATTCTAGGAGGAGGAAGATTTATGAGGTAGAGAAACTTCTTCATAGGTCTCCTAGCTATGTTTCTCTTGGTGAAATATTGACTAGTGAGCATACTCGGGCGTTGTTTAATGCTTTAGCTTCAGGGTTACGTGGTTTTCAAACTTGTCATGCAAGTTCTCCAGAAGGGTTACTGGTGAGATGGGTTTTTCATCATAATATACCTGTTCCTTGTCTAGCTGATTTAGATTTGATAATACTCATGAAGCATGTTTTAGAATATAAGTTTAATAGACGTTATGTGTGTAGGATTAGTGAGCTTTTAGTAGGTAGGAATACTTTTAATTTAGATGGAGTTAAGGTTGTGGACGTTTTTAAGAGAGACTTCTTCTATGATGATTTAAAACTTTTAATTGACTTATATGAGTCGCCAGTAGTTTCTAAAATACGTAGGGAAAAAAGAATGAATAGAAGCGTTTTTTATAGTGAACTCTCTTTTTATAGGGGAATTATAGATTTTCTCTGTGGTTTTAGTTTTCTTTCTCCAAAAAGGGTAAGTGAAGTTTTTGCTAAGGCTTATGCTTTCGTTAGAACTGGATGCTTTGATATCGGGAGGTTTATGATTGAAGTTAATGTTTAGGGTATTTAGTCTCTTTAATTCTTCTTTGCCAGATAGTGTGGCTAACAAATTTTCTTCTGATGAACTTGAAAGGGCTATTCAATATTTTTCTTTAAGATATAATTTAGATTTAACTCTAAGAGGTATTATAGGTGCATCTATTTACTTGTCATTAATTTTTCTCTTGTTCTCATTGATTTTTATGATAAAATCATTGCATCTAAATATTTTTTCTTCATTTTTTATTTCGCTTTTTCTGTCTATTTCTTTATACTTTTATTTGTCAACTTATATTATTAGGAGATTTAAGTATGAGAAAAATCTGTTTGCAAAGTATTCCTTTTTTATTTTGGAAGAAATGTATTTAGCTTTAATTTCAACTAGATCACTTATTAAAGCTATAGCTTTCATTTGTAATGGTAATTATCCTAGAATTTCAAGGGATTTTAGGAATATTCTTTTCCAATGTTTTAATGGTTCATCTCCTCAGCATTTACTTAAAAGGTATGCTCTTTTTCAACCTTCATTGTCATTGAGAGAGGGATTGACTGCTATGGCTTCTTCTCCATGGATGAGTAGAAGGTTTGCCAGTATTATTTCAAATTTTTCTTCTTTTGAGGTTAGAAAATATTTTAAAGATTACTTGGTGAAGCTTGAATTATATTGTTTAATTATAATTGTACAAGGTTTACTTTTTCCTGTTTCAATGATCTTTTTATCATCATTATTTTTCAGTAACTCATTTCTCCTTATATTTGTTTTAGTTGCATTTCAACTTTTCATTTTAACTTTTATGTCATATTTTCTCATGAGGCAGCCTATACAGCCATTGGGGTGAACTTGCTTGGTTAGACTTAGATTTTCTAAAGTTTCTTTACCGTTATCTTTTCTAGTTTCACTTTCGCTGGCTATTTTTTCTAGTAGGTTTTTTCTTCTTCCCCATGAAGTATCAATTATGATCTTCTTTGTTTTACTGTTTATTTTTTCTCTTTCTTTCTCTTTTCTTTTAAGTCCCTTCAATCGTAATTGGAGATCATACTTGAATAGTGAGATTGTTGAGATTGAAAATTTTCTTTCAATTTTTTCATCTTATTTAAAGCTTGGTTTTAGTCCCGAGTTATCTCTAATTGCTACTTATAGGCGGTATAATGGTTTTCTAAAAAATTTAATTGGTGAGTTAGTTGAATCTTCAATTTATTCTGGTGTTAGTGCAAAGTCTTCTTTGCTAATTTTGGCTAGAATGGTTAAGAGTAGAGAGAGTAAACGTCTTCTCCAACTTTTTGCTCATATTATAAGTGGGGATTCAAGGATTTTTAGCAGTACTGCCCTTAAATTGCTGAAAAATTTGAAGAAAAATAGGATTTTAAAGTATCAAGTTGATTTGCTGTTTTCTAGGATGAAGCTTAGGGTTTCTTTGATTTCAGTTGTTTTCTCTGCTGTTTTAGCTATGATTGCAAGGCTATTTCCTATAATCTTTCTCTTTATGACTTCTTTGAGTGGTGGTTTTTCAACTTTAAATTTTCAAGCAGATCTTGATGAGACATGTGTTTTTATGGCTTTAGGTATATTGTCCTTCCTTAACACCTATTTTGTTTCAATAATTGTTTTTCATGATTATCCTCTAATTTTATCTCTTATTTCAATTGTCGTTTATGTTTTAGTTTACTTGTTTGCTCCAAGTTTAATGCGTGGGTCTTAAATAGATTTTTTCTCTTTATATGGCGGGTTAAGTTGAGAATTATAGATAAGTTTAAGTCCATCCTCACATGTTTAATTAAAAGTCGAAGGGCTTCTCCATTACTTGAAGAAGGTATGCTAATAGGTTTAGCTGTTATGACTCTTACCATAATCTTCTCTATGGTGGCTGGTGTATTAAGTGGAGTTCAAGAAGTAATTCAAAGGGTTGGTTTTGGAACTGAGGATTTTATGAATATGATTAGTGATTTATGGAATGAAATATTGGCTTTCCTAGGTTTTAGTGGTTGAAAATTTAGTTAGATATTGTTCTAGAATTCCTTCTCTTCTAATTTTTTCCATCCAATTTATTCTTCCGGGTTTATATTTATCTGCTTTTTCTATTGCTTCAATTATTTCCAAGACTACTTCTTCAATTTCCTTATTTGTTGTATCGATTTCTCTGACTTTGTTTTTGCCGTATGCTTCTATTGTTTTTATTAGGCATGCATCTAGTAGTTCGGCTTGAACATTTTCTAGAATTTTCTTTTTAGGCCATTTTCTTGACTCTAGCCTTTTCTCTAGTTTTCTTGGATCTAGCCTTAATACTATAGCGCATTTAACGTATTTTTTGGGTATGATTTCTGCATAGTGTCCCTCTATTATTAGGGGTTTTTCTGTTTTTTCAATTATTTCAGTTAGTCTTTTTACTAGTTGCTTTAAATTTGCAATTTTCGTTTTGCTTCTTTCATAATCTATTCTTTTGTATAGTTTTTCTTTTTCAACTAGTTTTGAGATATCTATGTGTATTCCATTTAACCTTTCAGCAAGCCTCTTTGAGATGGTGGTTTTTCCTGTCCCCGGTGTGCCATCAATGATTATCACCTTTTTCATTTTTTCTCCCATTTATTTATGAGTAGCTTCCTAATAATTTATTAGGGTTGGAGATGAGTAGGATTCGTGACATTTTAAATAGGATAATTTGGCATCCTGAGGAAGATATTTCAAAATATGAGATTATATTTGTACACAGAGGGGTTCCTGGAAATTTAAAGTGTATTCCTGCTTGGTGTATTACTAAGGTTAATCCTCAGAGTTTCGAGTATTCTTTGAGTGGTGAATCTGCACGGATACCTTTTCATCGTATAGTGGAGATAAGGAATGTAGAGTCTGGCGAGGTTGTTTGGAGGTCTAGGAGGCATGGTTCAACAACCATTTTCTCAGATGGTTAGTATTCCTGAAGCTGAAGAATTAATAGAATTAGCCTTTTCTAGGTGTCAGAAGATTTCTCCTTCAATTCCTTCAAGGGCTTCTTTACTTCTTAGGGTTAAGCGTGGAAGCGAGGTTAGGTTGAGGGTTTTTTGTGATGTTTTATGCTCTAGGCTTAATCGTTTTTACACTTCTACTCCCAAGTTTGATTCTTTACATCCATTTTATAAAGCTCTCTTAGAGTTGCTTGTTAGGGTTGAAGATTATGAGCGCGCTAGGAGGCGGTTGCTTACTTCTCAAAGGATAATTCGTAAATTGACTAGGGATTATATTAGGCGAATTAAATTGTCAAGTGATGTTGATGAGATTAGAAATATTAGGAGGGAGGCTTATGGTAGAATTGCATCTGTTATTAAGAGGTTAAGGAGGCATCTTAAGCTTTTAGAGTATGTTAGAAATGAGTTGCGTAATGTTCCTTCAATTAATCCAGATGAATTGATTCTTGTAGTTGCTGGTTATCCTAATGTAGGTAAGTCTACTTTTGTTGATAAAGTTTCATCGGCTAAGCCTAAGATAGCTGAGTATCCTTTTACAACTACTGAGATAAATGTTGGTCATTTGTTTTGGAATAATGTTAGAGTCCAAGTTATAGATACACCTGGTCTTCTTGATAGACCATTATCTGAAAGAAATAGAATTGAGCGCTTAGCTATTTCTGCTATTAGATATTTGGCAAATGTAATAATTTTCATTATTGATCCATCTGAAAGTAGTGGTTACACTTTGGATGAGCAGTTTTCCTTGTTTAATGATATTAGAAATGAATTTAGTGAGATTCCTATACTAGTGGTTTTAAATAAAATTGATATTTCTTCTAATGAGAATATTGATAGATGTGAGAAATTTTTTGGTAGGTCTCTTTTAAAGATGATTGCTAAGGATGGGGTTGGAACTGATCTTGTTTTGGAGGAAGCTTTAAAGATGGCTGGTATTGGTTAGTGTATGTACTTGTTTGTTAATCCAATTCCTGTAATGCAAATGTTTACATTGTCTTTTTCCTTTATGTTGAATTTTACCCCTAATATTTTTTCTATTATTTTTATGTTTGTTTTTGCATGTAGTGTTAGTTTTGAGACTTTTATTCGTGATGTTCCATCAGCTATAGCCATGTATGGAGGTAGCATATCACCAATATGGCTGTCAATTGGTGCATTACTGTCTATTTCTTTTATTAATTTTTGTGCTGCTTCTCTTCCCACTTCTTCAGCTCTTTTCCCTTTCTCTCCTAATGTGTCTGCTCCTATTATTGCCCCTTTATCACTTATTGCCCATAATACTATGCCGCTTCCTGGGCCTAGATGCTTATCTTTAGATGGCTCATACCATTCAGTTTTAATTTCAATGTTTGTATATCCTGCTCTCCTCAGAATTTCTATTGCAGCCTTTTTCTGTCTTTCAGCTACATGTCTTGGCAGTTTAACACAGTGTGATATTCCTTCAATTTTAATTATTTCTCCTCTCTCTGTCATGTTTATTGGCTTTAGTTTCTTTACTGGTTGAGTTGTAATTTTTACTATTCCTCCTCCTCTTGGATAGTGTCCTCTACGGATTACTTGAATTTCACTTTTATAGCCCATTTTTTCAAGGTATTTTATAAAGATGTTTTTCATGTAGTCTATTGGTGGACTCCATCGTACATCGGTTCCTCCAATTATTTTTAGCTGGGTTTCCCCTGGTGCGAAGGCTAGTACTGGTAGTATTGTTTGTAGGATGAGTGAAATACTGCCTGCTGTTCCTATATTAAATTCAAATTTACCTGCCTGGCATTGTTTTGGATTAAATGTTATTGACATTGAGTTTATATATAATCCTTGGACCTCCGCATTGGTTATTTTTGCTAGAATTTTAATGCCTGTTAGGTGTTGAGGTCTTAGCCCTGGATTTGATCGTTTTGCTCTTATATTGTAGACTTTTACTGGTTTCATACATAGTGCTGAGAGTGCTATTGCAGTTCGTAGTACTTGTCCCCCTCCTTCTCCTATTGATCCATCAATTTCTATAATTTTCTTCATTATTTCACCGCTTGTCAGGTTAAAACATAGTTAATTGTAGTGCTAAATATTTAAATGGATAAGATATTAATATTCTTTAATATTTTGTTCAGGGGGATGGTTTATGTATCGGTGGAATAGAGCTATGTATGTTGGAAAGTTTCAACCTTTTCATCTTGGTCATCTAAAATGTGTCAAGTATATTCTTTCTCAGGCTAGAGAGTTGATTATTGTGCTTGGAAGTTCCCAGTATAGTCATAGACTTGATAATCCATTTACTACTGGTGAACGTATTGAAATGATTAGATCTGCTTTAAGTGAGGCAAATATTCCTTGTGATCGATATTTAATAATTCCTATTCCTGATACTAATGGTGTGCATTCAGTATGGGTTGCCCAAGTCATTAGTTATGTTCCTAAATTTGATGTTGTATTTACTAATGAACCGTTAACGCGTAGACTCTTTATTGAGGCTGGTTTTAGGGTTGAGAGTATTCCCTTTTTTGATAGAGATGTTTTTTCTTCAACTGAGGTTAGGAGGAGAATGCTTGAGGATTTGGATTGGGAGAGTCTTGTTCCTAGAAGTGTTGCAGTTTTAATAAGGAATATAAAGGGTGTTGAGAGGTTAAAATCTCTTATCTTAAGTGATAAGATTAGAAGGTGACTATTATTTTTCCTCCTATTTTGGCATTGTAGTGTTTAGCTGCATTTCCTTGGTTTACTGCTATTTCTAGTAGGTCAAAGCTATCTATTATGGCTAGTGGATTTCCGATTTTAACTTTGCTATATGAATCTTTTAAGTCTAATTTTTCCTTTCTTCCTTGTATTTCTACGGTTATTTTACTATTTATTGAAATTGACATTTTCTGTAGGTCTTTGCTTGAAATATTTGTTATAATATTTCCGAAGTCGTCTATGTGAATTATTTCTCCAAATATTTTGTTTTTATGGATTTTTGGTCTGGGGAATGGTAATTTTATGTATTCTTCTATCTTGTCTCCTATTTCTTCTGGTTTTACTCCTTTCGCTATGTAGGCTGCAACTGGGGCGAATATGTCTCTTCCATGAAATGTATATGACACTTTTCCTAGTAGAAATTTACTCTTTTTTATTTCTAGGACTTTGAGGAGACCCTCCTTTTCTGCAGCTAGCATTAAGAGTCCATTGTCAGGTCCTATTAGTATGCTTCTTTTTGTGACTACTATTATTGGTTTTCTTTTTGATCCTACTCCTGGATCAATTACTCCTACATGGATCGTGTTTTCTGGGAAATAGTTAACTACTGAAGCCAGTATAAATGCTCCTTCTTTAACATTAAATTTTGATATATTATGAGTTATATCTATGATTTTTACATGTGGAGCAATGGTTAGTATCACTCCTTTCATTGCAGCAACATATGGATCTTTTTCTCCAAAATCTGTTAGTAGTGTGATTATATTGCTTTTCATTGCTGTTCAAAGATTTTTCATCATGGACATAAATTTGTTGCTCTATTTTAACGTTTGATGCTTAATGTGTCAGAGCTTTTAACTTTCGTCATCAATTTTAAGCGCTCAGCCAGCTCATCATCCACATGGTATTAGTCATTGCTTTATAATAAATTGTTTTTGTTTGTTGAGTTGGATGTTTCACTTAGAATTTCATTCCATGTTTCAATTATTGACATGGCTATTTTTTCATTTATTTTTTGTATTGCAAAGCCGGCGTGAATTAATATATAGTCTCCTGGTTTTAGTTTATCTTCAATTAGGGTTATCACTACTTCTCTTTTAATTCCTCCGAAATCTACCTTGGCAGTGTGTTTATTGACGCTTATAACTTTAGCCGGTACTGCAAGACACATTTCTATCATGAGATTTGTTAACAAAAATAATATTAACTTTTGTGTTTATTTTGATGCGTGTGTGGGTAGGGGATTGAAATGCCTCTGAGTAATGGTGACTTCATATTAATAGATTACGTAGCTAGAATAAAGGATACTGGTGAAATATTTGATTTAACGATAGAGGAGATAGCAAAAAAGGAGAATGTCTACAGAGATGACGTAGTGTATGAGCCGATGCTCGTAGTTATTGGTGAAAAATGGATTTTAGAGGGTTTGGAAGAAGAATTGATGAAGATGGAACCAGAGGAGAAGAAGACTATTGAGCTTCCTCCAGAGAAGGCTTTTGGTGCGAGGGATCCGTCTAAAGTTAAAGTAATTTCTGCTAGAGAGCTTTCTAGACGTGGAATAACTCCTAGGATAGGTGCTAGAGTGGAGATTAATGGAAGATTAGCTGTAATTAGAAGTGTTGGTGCTGGGAGAGTGGTTGTAGATTTTAATCATCCGCTAGCTGGAAAGACGTTGGTTTATGATGTTAAAATAGTGAAAAAGTTAACTAGTAATAAGGAGAAGATTCAAGCATTAATACATAGACGTATTCCTAGTGTTCCTGGAGATAAATTTGATGTTAGAATCCGTGGTAAAATTTTGACGGTAACTATTCCTGAGGAGGCCTTTTTTGTTGATGGTTTACAGTATGCTAAGAGAGGTATAGCCCATGATATTGAAAAGTTCTTTCCAAGGATTTCAACTGTACGATTTGTAGAAGAATACTCTTTTAAACGTGAAGAGGAAACTGTTGTTTCTAAGAAATAATTGGTTTAAGGCTGGTTTTTACAAGCTTTAATCCTATTGGGCAGTTAACTTCTTCCTTTATTTCTTTGATTTTTACTTTATCTTCCTCCTTTAACCCTATTGGTTGACATATTATTCTGTTTGGACAAGTCCTGTTACATTTTATTGGATGATATGTGATTATTACTCCGTTAATTGCTATGCGTTTTTCTATTGCTGCTTCTATGGTTGCTACTTTTACTTCAACGATAACTACTTTGTCTTCATGTAATAGGCATGGATGTTCCTTTCCTCTAATTTTTATTACTTCATAGACTCTTCCTACTTCTAGGTTGTCTATGCAGACTTTTTTTAGAGGGCATTTCAAGCATTCTTCTGTTGCTCCTTCATGTATGAATTTATAGCCTATTCTTGCCGAGGTTTTGCTTATGAGTGTTATTTTACTATTCGATGACTCCTGTAATTTCTGCAACTTTCTCAGCTGCCTCCCATGATAATCCTGACTCTCCTAAAATAGTATATCTTTCTGGCCTTATTTTATGTGCGATGGTTAAGGCTTTTATTATTTCGTAGTCTTTTACTCCAAGTTCCTTTGCATTTACTGGGGCTCCAATCATGCTCAATGTTTTCTTAATTTTTTTCCATTTTCCTCCATGAAGATACATCATCATTATTGTTCCTACACCACATTGTTCACCATGGAGGGCCGGTTTCTCAGCTATCATGTCGAGTGCATGGCTGAATAGGTGTTCAGAGCCGCTGCATGGTCTACTACTACCTGCTATACACATTGCAATTCCACAGCTAATTAATGCTTCAACAACTGTTCTCATACTTTCAGTTATTCTCTTTGATATATATTCGGCATGTTTTACCATTAAGTTGGCTGATAGTAGGGCGAGTGATGCAGCATATTCTCCATAATATTCTCCCCTCAGTTTATGTGCTAGTTTCCAATCTTTAACTGCGGTGAATTTTGCTATTATGTCTCCACATCCACTTGCCATTAATCTAAATGGCGCTTTAGTGATGACATTTATGTCTGCTATTATTGAAATTGGTGGTTTTGCTGGTATTGAGCTTGGTTTTCCATAACCTTTTACTGAGGCTCTTGGTGAGGCAATTCCATCGTGGGAGGCTGCAGTGGGGACGCTTATGAAGGGTTTATTTTCTTCATAGGATGCTAGTTTAGCTACATCTATTGACTTTCCTCCTCCAACTCCTATTACTGAATTAGCCTTTACTTCTTTTATTATTTCTCTAACTTTTTGCACTTCATCTATTGCTGCTTCCTTCACTATATGTATGTCGACATTGAATTTTTCATCTTCAAGTGACTCTATAACTTCTTTGCCAATTATTTTATAAACATGTGGTCCAATTACAACTACTATTTTTTCTCTTAAACGTAGTTTGGCACATATTTTTCCAATTAGCTTTAATGTTCCAACTCCCACTACTATATGTTGGGGGAGTACCATTTCATGGATTTTCAATTTAACACCAACCTAACATATGGTTGTTGTAATTTAAATTTTGAAAGTAACACTTAAATAGTAGTCGTTCTTCACTTTATCCGAATTTTAATAAGTTATTTTATAGTGGAGGTTTAGCATGGCTTACTTTAAAACTCTAGATGATAGAGTAGAACTAGATTCAAAAATATTACGTTCTGGCACTACTACTATAGGTGTTGTATGTAGTGATGGTGTAGTGCTAGGTGCTGATAGACGTGCCACTGCTGGACATATTATAGTGCATAAGAAGGTTAAGAAAATTTATAGGCTTGATGATCATTTAGCTGCTACAATGGCTGGTGTAGTTGCAGATGCACAGCAAATAATGGAGATTGCTAGCTCAAATATTAAAATATATAAGTATTCGACTGGTGTTCCTATGAAGGTGAAGTCTGCAGCTACTCTTTTATCGAATATTTTAGCCAGTGCAAGGTTATTTCCATTCATAGTTCAAGTTTTAATTGGAGGTGTTGATTCAACCGGCCCTAGACTATTTTCTCTAGACCCCTTTGGAACTTTAACTGAGGAGAAGTATGTTGCAACTGGTTCTGGTTCACCTTTAGCTTTAGGTGTGTTGGAGGATTCTCTTAAACCTGAAATTACTGTTCAAGAAGTCATCCCAATAGTCGTTAGGGCGATTAAAGCTGCAATGAAGCGTGATCCAGGAAGTGGGGAAGGCTTTGATTTGGCTGTGATTTCTCATGATGGATATAGGGAGATACCGTGTGAATCTTTTAAGTAAATATTCATTGTTAAGGGTGTATCTTAAATGATGCTTGATGATGTACTAGTGGGTATTAGAGAGGCTATACTGAAGACTGTTCCTATTTCAGCTAGGATAACTAGAATTGAATTTGAGGGTCCTGAAATTGCAATTTACTCAGCTAATCCTAGAGTTTTAATTGAAGATGACTCTATAATTAAGAAGATTGCTAAGGTTATTAAGAAGAGGATTATTGTTAGAAGTGACCCTAAAATACGTTTACCTAGGGAGAAGGCTGAGGAGATCATTAAATCTCTTATTCCAAGCGATATTAATGTAGGTAGAATTGACTTTGATGAAGAATTTGGTGAAACTATAATTGAAGTAGATAAGCCTGGAGTTTTAATTACTAAGTTTGGAGAGGTTTTGAAGCAAATAATGATTTCAACTAAGTGGCGTCCTAGAATTTTTAGGATTCCTCCTAAAAGATCGATTACTATTGATTGGATTAACAAGTTAGTGCTTGATGCATCTTCCGTGAGAAAGAAGATGCTTAGAGCAATTGGAAGTAGAATTCATAGACCAACAATTCTGAAGACTGGTGAGGTTAGAAT
Source organism: Candidatus Culexmicrobium sp. (assembly GCF_058356305.1). Lineage (NCBI taxonomy): Archaea > Thermoproteati > Candidatus Culexarchaeota > Candidatus Culexarchaeia > Candidatus Culexarchaeles > Candidatus Culexmicrobiaceae > Candidatus Culexmicrobium > Candidatus Culexmicrobium sp. The sequence goes on along the minus strand of NZ_JBTVBB010000013.1, from coordinate 21,459 downwards.
AACTTGTTTAGGTGGTTTTAGAGAAGTTGGACGTTCAGCTATTCTTGTTGAAACCTCTGAGAGTTGTGTGTTGTTGGATTGTGGTGTTAAGACTGGTGTTACATATTCGATAAATGAGTTTCCACGTTTAGATGTGTCTGAGTTTGATATTGAGAGGCTTGACGCTGTTGTAATTTCTCATGCACATTTAGATCACTGTGGATTTCTTCCATTTCTATTTAAGTATGGATATGAAGGGCCTGTTTATTGTACTAGGCCGACTAGGGATTTGATGGCTTTACTTCAGATAGATTATTTGGAGGTTGCTGCTAAGGAGGGTAGTTTAACACCATATAGTATGAGGGATGTACGGGAAGCTCTTATTCACACTATACCTCTTGATTATGGTGAGGTTACTGATATTGCACCTGATATTAGGTTGACTTTTCATAATTCCGGCCACATTCTTGGTTCATCAATGGTTCATCTTCATATTGGTGAAGGGATTCATAATCTAGTTTATACAAGTGACTTTAAGTTTGGTAAGACTAGGCTTTTAGAACCTGCAACCTATGTTTTTCCTAGAGTTGAAACTTTAATTATAGAGAGCACTTATGGTGCTCCAACTGATGTTCTTCCCCAGAGAATTGATGCTGAACATCAGTTGATAGAGATTATTAGTCAGACAATTAGTCGAAACGGGAGGGTTTTGATTCCTGTGTTATCTGTGGGTCGTGCACAAGAGATAATGTTGGTTTTAAATGAAGCTTTTAAAATGAAGTATCTTCCTGAAATTCCAGTTTATATTGAGGGTATGGTTCAAGAGGCAACTGCTATTCATATGGCTTATCCAGAAAACTTATCTAGAAGTCTTAGGGATAAAATGCTTCATGAGGGTGAGAATCCATTCAATAATGAGTTGTTTAAACTTGTTTCTCCAAGAACTGAGAGGGAGGAGATTGTTGAGGGAGACCCCTGCATTATAATTGCAACTTCTGGTATGCTTACTGGTGGACCTGCATTAGAGTACTTTAAGCTTATGGCTCCAGATCCAAGGAATACGGTTGTGTTTGTTGCATATCAAATTGCAGGGACTTTAGGTCGTAGAGTTGTAAGTGGTGTAAAGCAGATTCCAGTAGTTAATCGATATGGTAGAAGTGAAATTATTCAAGTGAATTTAAGGGTACATTCAATACAAGGTTTCTCTGGTCATAGTGATAGGAGACAGTTACTTGGTTTTATGAAGAGGATTACCCCTAAGCCTGATAAGGTTATAATTTGCCATGGAGAGGAAGCTAAATCTATTAATTTAGCTGAAACATTTCGTCAGTTATTTAAGGTTAACACCTATGTACCTTATAACTTGGAGACTATTCGCTTAAAGTAGACTGTGTTCTTGTAGGAATTTCCAGATTTTATCTCCAACATGGTGGATGTTTCTTACAACTTTCCCCTTCTGCATTTTCTTCATTTTATTCGAGTTAACTAGTGTCAAGCCTATGGCTAGGGCTTTATAGTGTTTTTCATCTACTATTGAGACTATCTCTTTCTCATTAAATTCTCCTTTTACTTCAATGATTCCTGGAGCCATTACATCTGCGCCATTAACTATGTGGGGTATAGCTCCCATATCTACTATTATTCTCGGTAGGTCTTCATTACATATTTGTAGGGCGTTTATGGATGGTATGATTGTCTTGTCTTCTAGTTCTAGAATTATTGGTTTATTGTTTATTAGGTATATTTTGTGATTTAAATTTGTAACTATTATTTCTATATTGTTTTTCTCTAATTGGTCTTTAATTTTATCAAATAGTTTTGGATAATTCCTTTTAATCATTTCTATAATTCTTCTTGCTTCTCTTGTTCTTAAGAAGTGTCTATGCTTTATACGCATATTCTCTTTACCTCTCTTTCGGTAAACTTAATATTAACCGTTACTTTTAAATTATAGAGTTAAAACTAAGCATGACAAGTGATGTGTTGGTGATATGGATGGCAGAAGCTACTACCTCTGAGCTACTTTTTAAGTCTCTTGGTGGATTAGTTTTAGTTAAACTTAAAGGTGGTAGAGTTTTTAGAGGTATCTTAAAGAGTTTTGATCAACATTTAAACTTGGTTTTAGAGGATGCTGAGGAATTGTTAAATAGTGGTGAGTCTAGAAAACTTGGAACACTTATAATTCGTGGTGATAATGTGGTTCTAATATCCCCAACGACTCCTTAAATTTGAGGTGAAATTTATGACTAAGGGTACACCTTCCTTTGGTAAGAGGAGTAAAAGGAAAACCCATATCAGATGTAGGAGATGTGGAAGACATTCTTATCATGTAAGGAAGAAGTATTGTGCAGCATGTGGCTTTGGAAGATCTAGACGTATTAGACGTTATACCTGGGCTAATAAGAAGGTTAATCGTGTTAGAGTTAGGTAGAAGATAAAATAGCTATATTTTTCCGAGACAATAGGCTTATGCTATGTTTGGTGGACCGGGCGGGATTTGAACCCGCGGCCTCCCGCATGCCAAGCGGGCGCTCTTCCAGTCTGAGCTACCGGCCCACAAGTTCATGTTTCACTTTCAGATTTAAATTTTGCTTGTCTCTCTTATTACTGTTTGCTGGATTTACCTATTTGCTATCTTCCAGCTAGCTTTAAAAATTCTTTACTTGTTAGGCTTGAACAATTAACATTACTTCGTTTTAGAGTGGATTTGAGTAGATAGATGAAGTATAGGCTTCTTTATGTTTTTGATTTGGAGCCCCGGGCGGGATTTGAACCCGCGACCAACGGCTTACAAGGCCGCCGCTCTGCCGCTGAGCTACCGGGGCTTCTGGAGTATAATTATTCAAGTGAACTTTTATTTTTTAGGTTGTAGAATGTTGTTGAGATATTTTTTGCAATGATGTTTGCTACTCTTATGGGTTCTGGTGTTCTTCCCCAGATAGTATTTTCTTTTAATATTTTTTCTGCTTCTTCTTTGGTTATTCCAATTGTTTCGATATAGATTGGATTCTTGTTTGATTTTAGGTATACTTCATGTATGCCCTTGGATTTTTCTAGTACCTTTACTATTTTTTCCCATCTTATTTTCCAGTCTCTGAAGTGTTTTATGAGTGCTGATAATATTGATTGATTGTTGGGTTTTTCTTTGCTTATTATGATTATTGGTATTTTTGTTTTCTTCCATATCTCTACTGCGTCTATTATATTGAATCCTGCATAGGAGATTCCGCTTAACAGTATAATGTCTATGGGTTTTGTTTTTGAGATTATTTGTAGAGTTTTTTCTGTTACGTCTAGTCCGTCTACTTCAATTGATTTACATCTTATTGCTTCTATCCTATTTTTCTTCATTTTTACTCCGACTAGAAGTGCCTTTTCTCCTTTTCTTGGTTTTCTTGATGGTAGTTTTCCATCTTCTATAGCTAGTATGAATTTCATTTTCTACCTCAATATTTTACTTAGAAATTCATCTTCAAGTAATCCTTCCTTTAAACTTTTCTCGCTTATGCTTAGTTTAACTATTTTTGTTCTTCCATATCTTCCTTTACTTATTACTTTTGCATTTATAATTCCAAGCATGTCTAGTTCGTTTATTAAGTCGCTTACTCTTCTTTGAGTTAGTTCGTCTAGTCTTAGTTTGTTGCATATTGATTTATACATACTGTATACTTCTCCTGTTGTTGCTTTTGTTTTCCCTTTTTTATTTAGCATGTAGATTGATAGTACTACTACTTTTGAGTGTAGGGGTAGTGTTTTTAGTACTTCAACTACTCTGTCTCTCTCTATTTTTCTATGTGCTTTTCTTACATGATTTATTGTTACTTTGTTCATTCCTTCTCTTTCTGCTATTTCTCCTGATATTCTCAGTAGGTCTAATGCTCTTCGTGCATCTCCATGTTCCTTGGCTGCTAGTGCTGCACATAGCTTTATTACTCCTTCTTCAAGTACTCCTGGTTTGAAGGCATCTCTTGCACGCATTTTTAATATGTCTTCTAGTTCTGGTGCTGTATAGGGTGGAAAGACTAGTTCTTCTTCTCCTAGTGTGCTACGAACTCTTGGGCTTAGATATTCTGTGAATTTTAGGTCGTTGGTTATGCCAATTATACATATTTTTGTTTTCTTTAATTCAGTATGTATTCTCGTTAACTTGTATAATATGTCGTCGCCGCTTTTCTTTATTAATGCATCTATTTCGTCTAGTACTACTATTATTATTCCTTGTATTTTTTCTGCTCCTTCTCTAAATCTTTTAAATACTTCTGCTGTTGCTAGTCCTGTAAAGGGTACATCTACATTTATTTCCTCGCATAGTCTAGCTAGTACCCTATAATTTGTATCTTCATGTCTACAGTTTATGTAGATTGTCGTTAAGTTTAGTTCTTTTTTCCTCCTCTTCTTTATTGCTTTCAAAACATGTCTTGTTACTGCTGTTTTACCTGTTCCGGTTAATCCGTAAAGGAATATGTTTGATGGTCTTTCACCTTGAAGAGCTGGTGCTAAGATTTTAGCAAGAGCTAATATTTGATTTTCTCTATGTGGAAGTTCATCTGGAATATAGTCTGGTCGTAGTAGTTCTCTATTCTTGAATATTTTCGATCTTAATATTCTATCAAATAATTCGTCTAGTGATTTTGACAATTAAGCCACCGTCAAATAATTGCATTGGAAGAAATGGTATATAACCTTTCCTGCAATTGAATTAGATTAGAATTTATTTGTTAAAACCAATATTTTAATTGAGAGAGATGGCGTTTAGAAAGGGTTATCGTGCTGAAATGGAGTTGGTGATGAGGCTTAGGGAGAATGGATTTTATGCTGTTAGATTGCCTATCAGTGGGGGTAGAGGTTTTCCATGTGATGTTTTAGCAGCTAAAGGTGAAGACAGAAGAGCATATCAAGTTAAAGAGACAAAGGACGACAGAATATATTTAAATAAAAGTGAAATTGAAGACTTACTTAAGTTTAGCAGGGCCTTTGGTTTTAAGGCTTATGTTGCAGTTAAATGGAAGAGGAAGAGAAGGAAAAAGTGGACGATAATTCGTGCTGATAAATTAACTACACTAAAGATAGAGTATGGCTGACTTATCATTTATTGTTATTGCTCCTTTTTCTCCTCCTGTTTTTCAAGTATGTTTTTAGATATTTTCTCTATTAACTTTAATATCTCAACTTTAACTGCCCTATCATCTGTAACTTTTTCATAAACTTTCAATGCCATGACGATAAGGTCAAATTCCTTCCTGTCAAGAGTGAGATAGACAACTTCTTCACTCAATTCTGAGCCTCCACTAGTATATTACTAAAGAATGATTTAAACCCATAACTTTTTCGATAAAACAATTGTTAGAATTTCTATTGACGGAGCATCAAATTGTCATTACAAAATTAGAAAACGATTTCCTCTCAAAATTTACATGGGTAAAAGGTGTTTCTTAAAGGTGGAAAATGTATAGCTTTAAGCAATTCTACCATGTCTATCTCTTTCCTCTAATCTCTCTTAGAAAGTTTTCTTCGAAGGCTTCAACTATCAATAATTTCGCTCCATCTCTCATAATTTCCCAACATTTCCTAAATTGTTTCTCAATATCTGAGGATTTTTCACAATGTTTCCAAGGGTCATGAAAAGAACTACATGATCAACCTTCTCTCTAATATTCATGTTTAAGGCATCCATCTTGTAAAACTTGCAGTTTTCAACTCCAATTAACCTTGAGATCTCCTCGGCTTCCCATGCCTCAATGAGATCAATTTCTAAGATCTCAACTTCGGGATATTTAAGTTCATTTTGTATTGAAAACCATTAGTCGCCGCAACCTGCATCTAACACTCTGTCGCCTGGTTTTAGTTCAAGCATTTCTGATACAGCTATCCTAAATCCATTCATCCACGTATATTCCCAAGCCTTATCAGCTACATAAATAGCAAACTTTGTGTTTTCTAGTTTTTCCTTATGCTTCTTCCAATAGCTTGAATTATTTCCACATCTCATAGTATAGCCACTTTATTGACATTTAAAATTTTCCAGTATATTTACTTTCTCAGCTTCTCCCAATAATACACGCAGAATCACAATGCGACAGGAGTGAACTTTAAATATTTTCTTAACTTGTTATGGGTTGGGGAATGGGAATGGGAGAAAAAGTAAAAATAGATGAAAGATGGAGAATAGTAATTCCATCTAAATTTAGGAAAGGATTAAAACCAAAAGATGAATTAATTGTAGAGAAAAGAGGGTCTGAAATAATTCTTAGAAGAGCTTCAAAGGAGGATATCTTGAAAAAGTTCAGGGAAGTAAGGCTTCTCGTTGATGAGGAATTTAGAACTCTTGGGGCTGAAGCTGGTAAGCACAGATATGGGGCAGTAACATAATGTGATACTTTCGGAACGTTTACATGCTTTTGTTGCATTTCCTCAATCCTCTTAACGCTATTATATATGCTGATGCTGTATGTATATCTAGACCTAGATCTTGAGTTATTATCCTAGCACTCACTGATGAATATGCTGGATTAACTCTGATCAAGACACCACCGACTTTAGGTACTAACACCTCCATCTGCTGAATGAGCTTCCTCAAAGCCATTTTGGATATCTTCCTTTTAGTTGACCTAGTACCTTTGGGTTTAGGTTTAGATAAATTCTCAATAACATAATGCTTCACTCCATGTTCTCTAGCATATTTCACTAGTTTAGATGTTGCCTCTTGCCTTATAGTTCTAGCTTTCTCCTCCGGAAAACCATGTGATGTTGTCTCTGGGAAATATTCATTCCTGATGTCCCTAATAATTCCCCTTTGGTCTATGATTACCATACATATTCTATCTGGGTTGAAGTCGAAACCTGCAATATAACTGATGACTTTAGCTTTGCTCCCCTTCTTCATATACCTAGTGTACAGTTCAAGTGGGATGTTTATGTGTAGCTTAAACACACCATTTACTAGATGAACGCCAGCACTATATGGTGTGTTAGTGTTGACCAACTCCTCTACTATTGGAATGTGTTTCTTGCTAAACCTAACGTTGCACGTAATCCATCTATGCCTTCCACTAGCCGATGGAATCTTTATTTTAACTATATCTGTTGAAACAAACTTTATATTCCTATTACCTCCCTCATCCCTACTCCCTACCGAGAATAGCTGTGGTTTCTTCAATTTAAGGTATGGTTGCTCTCTGTACACTCTAGCTCTTTTGTATGCAGAGTATGAATACCACTTATTGTTCATTATCCTAGATGTGATCAATTTAACTATATCATTTTCCTTAAGACCCTTCATCATTAGTGAGTGAGCATATTCTACAGCATCCTTGAAATTCCTCATGGTATAGAGTAGGAGTGCCTTATCTTCTAAAGAATCAAACAGTAGTTTCCCTTTTATCGTAGCTCTTACCTTCTCCTCCACTTCTCAACCACCATCCTTTGTCTCTCCTCATCATAGTAGACAATGAGCTTATCACCTTCCTTCAAACCCATCTTCTCAGCAATCTCCTTCGGTATGGTCATCCTCATCTTAGGGAGAACCCTATATACACCTATTAGCTCCATAGTATCCCCAAAAACACTTATATACCCCTTAGTATATAAACTTAGTGGAAATACGACTCCGATGAAGAGGGCGAGGAGGATGAGCCTACATGAATCCACTTTCGATGAAGGGAGTGGGGAACCAGTGCGGACAGTAGTGCCCTCAGAGACCCCCCGCTCCCGTAGTCGGGGGTGGAGGATGAACACCCGTGATGAAGACTCCGCTACAAAAGAAACGAATATAACAAAAGTAGCGGAGAAACAGAACGGTTATAAGGAGTGAGAATAATAGACGCAGACATTCTTTCCTATGCCTTAATAGACAATCACATAGCAAATTCCTATACAAAACCCATAGTTGAAAGGGGAATCAAAGGCGAAATGGAATTATACGTGACAACTACAACACTCCTAGAAACATACAACACCCTATACTGGCACTATAAAATAAAGCCTAGAATAAATGTGGCGCGAAAAATATGGCTAGTAGCAGAAGGATTAAAGCTTATACCACCCTCAAATAGGGGATTTAGAATAAGTGTTGATGAGAATATTCCGCTTGGAGACGCTTTACTCTTAGCCACCGCCCTAGAAAACAAGCTTCCTATAATCATATCAAACGACAAACATATCAGGAAACTAGCTAAAAAATATGGATTAATATATGAAAACCCAATACCCCTAAAAACAAGATCACAAATAATATAAAACCTAATCAGAAGCCTAGTAGACTTTTATTTCTTCAATATCAATATGTTCATCAGACACTTATGCTGATGAGTTGTATTCAAATAATGTTAATAATTTACTGGTCATCGGTGCTACTAGCCCTCAAGCTTTAGATTTTATAAGTCAAGCGTCTATGAAGATTGATAATTTGAGTATTGCTGGTTTAAGTTGGTATTTGGATGCTAGAAACCTCAAAATTTATTGTGATGATGGTAAAGTTAGTCTTTCTAATGAATACCTTAGATGTAACTGTCAGTCCTGTAGGTTTATGTCATCCAGCAGGTTACTTGAAGATGAAAAGCTTAGGGCTAAGCATAACTTGAATTATTTGTTAATGAAGCTTAATGATGAACAATTACCTTCATATGAATTATATGATTTAATCATTGAGGATGACGATGTAGTGGTTATTGTATCTGATATTCATATTTGGACTCCGCAGTCATTACTGGAGGATTTAGTAAGCTTCTTAGAAAACGAGAGGCCTAGCCACCTAGTATTGTTGGGTGATGTTTTTGATTTTAGATGGGAAATTCCTTCACTTCATAACCTTGTGACCTTTTTCGGTTCAATTAAAATAGTTAAACCATACATCTTCATGGTTAAGGGCTGTAGTGATTGTGAAGATAGCAATCTAGTAAGAGTGCTAAATAAGTTATCTCTAAAGAACATGGCTTATCCAATGATATATAAGCTGTCTGAGAATGGGAGAGAGCTTCTTCTAAAAGAGAATATACTTGATTTAATTCGGCTATACGGAGCTACGAGGGATGAGTTAACCATAAAGAAGCAAGATGGAGAAATTGTTCATTTAATACATGGACATAAATTAGTTGAAAATCCAAAGGAGAATCTTGAGATAATCAAGCAATTAATGAAGGATTATAAATCGAGAATAGAAGCAGACTGGTTAATTATAGGTCATACTCATAGAGCTTTCATAGATTATGAAGAGGGATTAGCGTCACCTGGACGTTGGCAGATTCCTCCACCACATTTAAAAGGAGTTGTAAAACTTCATGACGTTAAACGCTTCATAGTAATTGATGGTCAGGGAAATATAACTCTAAAACCGTGATGAGTGATGGGGCAATATAAACTATCGCAAAGAAGAGTGATGGACATAATCAGACAGAAGGAGAGACTTGAAGAATTAGAAGCAAAAATAATGAAAGAACTAAAAAATAAACAAGAAATAAGTATTGAAGAGATAAGAGAGAAACTAAAGATATCAAGACAGATATCCAACATAAAACTAACTAAAATTGTTAGAAGATTAAAACCCAACATTAAAATAAAAGACAAATACTATCACTGGTATGATGAGCCGCCAACAGCAAAACTGAAAATAAAAACACATCTACTAAGAATATTATTTGATGAACTTATCAAATTACATAAAGCAGAAAACTATTATGACTTAATGGTTAAAAAGCTAAGTCTACCAAAAGACCTAGCCAAAAGATATGTTAGATGGCTAAAAGAGCCAACAAGAACATTAGAAGTTCAAGCACTACAAAAATTTTGCCAAACACTTAGAGTAAATCTAAACAAACTAGAAGAACTAGAAATCTTAATAAGAAAATTCCCAATAAACCTAAACTCAAAAGCATTAATCAAACTAAAAACCCACATACTAAACGAAGGAACAATAAGAGAAAGAGGAAAAGCACACCACGAAGTAAAATACATAAACAAAGACCCAGTACTCCATCAATACTTCAGAAACCTAGTGAAACAAATAGGAGGAATATGCCACCAACCACCCAAATGGTCAAGAGACTCATACGTAACCTACGCGGATAAAACAACAGCAAGAGCACTAAACAAAGCAGGTATACCATATGGAAGAAAAACAATTACAAATCCATCAATAGACCTCAAAATACTATCCAATCCAGAACTACGCAAATACCATTTCCAAGCAACACTAACAGAAGAAGGAAGCAGCAGCCTATACATAGACAAGAAAGGAAGACTAGTAATGACAATATCGTGGGGGAGATCAATAGACATAACGGATAAACTATCGCCAGAAAATGTTGTTAGGATAAAAAGTCTAATACCACCTAAAAAGAGTGTTATACCAATAGGGAAAATTAATGATCCAGCTTTAAAAAGAATAATACGCAATAATCCACCAAAACTATTAGAACAAGAAGTCCGTATATTAAATATAGTTCATAAAGATGAGTTAAGTAAACCATTCACTTTAAAACCCACATCTATAAGGCTGAGCAAAAAAGAAAGAATAACGGTTGCTTGGAGATGCACTACAAGTAGAGCTGAAGCAATAGAGCTATTATACAGAGAATATGGAATGTTACCTGGAACATGGCATACAATTAGACTCCAAAAACATTATGAACTTTATGTAAAATTTCGAGGTAGAGCACTTTCAGAGCGAGAAATTGAAACAATAAGGAATATAATGAAACAATATCCGCCTGAAATACCTAAAAGCTGGATTAAGGAAGAGATGGAAGAGCTCTTTAAATAATAATTATTAAAATATACAGGGTGGGCAATTATGATGAATAAGGAAGAAATCAAAAAACTAATAGACGAGGTCTTTAATCACTATGATAAAGACTTTTTAACGGAACATGAATTCATAAGCTACTTTCAAAATAAAGGGTTAAATGAAAATGAAATAGAAAACCTTTGGTCAACTGCAGAAAAATACGACTTAATAGACATCTCAATCCTTCCAATATCAAAACCAGAAAAACCACTAGAAATAACCAAAAGAATCCTCATCTTCGAGAAGAAACAAAGACTAAGAAAAATAGCATAATTCTTCAAGAATGAAATAAATTATTTCTTCTTACTGGTGATTTCTTATACATGAATAAAGAGGTCAAGGTAGCTTCTAAGTAAAATTCACCAACAAAATAAAGGGACAAATTGAAGAAAATGAAATTAAAAAATCAAAGAAGTCTTTTTTACGTACAACTTTCCTCACCACTCTTCTCATAACATCACTGATTGCATCCTTTACTTCCTTTCTTAGTAGCTCCTCTACTTCTAATAGATACATTAACCACTTTATGTATGAATGAGAAATCGTAAAGCTTTTTAAATTATTATGAACATGTTTAAAAACCAGATTATCTTAAGGAGTAAGCTACTAATCCTTATGTAGAGACATTGATGTTATACAACAGCCTCCACCATCTTACACTTCACAAATATCTCTCCTAGCATGTAATAAAAGCATATGTATAATAAATTATGCAAAATCGAAACCTTTTTATAACAGAGAGAATATCCCCTCCCCTGGGAGGGGATATAGTGAGTGTACATAAGAAACACGAGGATGTAATCAAGCAGTTAGCTCGAATTGAAGGACATGTGCGTGGAGTAAAACGGATGGTGGAAGAGGAAAGAGGCTGCCCAGAGATTCTTCTTCAGCTTGCTGCAATTCGTGCTGCGTTAAACAAAACTGCCCGAATGATCCTTGAAGACCATATAGAAACTTGTATTTTAAAGGCAATAAAGGAAGGTGTTGGTGAAAGTGCTATAGCTGAATTAAAAGAAGCTATTGCCAGATTTCTGTAATGTGATGAAAGTTCTAAGAATAGTGTAATTGAGGGAGAAATTGATGAAACTTCAAAGAATTTTTATCCTCTTCCTCGCCTTAATTATGAGTGCTGTAAGTTGGATTAGTCTTAACCTCAGCTTACTTCCAAAGCATATAACTGATGGATTAGCCCTAGTTGCAGCAATCATTATTGGCTTTCCTATTATTTTGGATGCATTTAAAGCAATTCTCTCTAAAAATTTTAATGTTGATTTCCTCGTAAGTATGGCCATTGTTGCCTCGATCCTTATTAAGGAGTATATAGCTGCTGCAATTGTTGCCATCATGTTAACTGGAGGTGAAATGCTCGAAGACTATATTTCAGGAAAAACTGTAACAGCCATCGAAAAATTAATTGAAGACACTCCCAAGAAGGCGAGAGTGCGTCGAAAGGGAAAGGAAATCGAAATTCCCGTTGAAGAGATACGTCTAGGAGACATTGTGATTGTAAAACCTGGAGAGAAAATACCAGTAGATGGTGTGGTTATAAGTGGAGTTGCAACAGTTAATCAAGCATCAATAACTGGTGAATCGATACCTGTAGAGAAAACTAAAGGTGACGAGGTTTTTAGCAACACCATCGTAGAGCTAGGTGCTTTAGAAATTAAAGTAACTAGGACCGGAGAAAATACAACCTTTGCTCGCATTATTAAACTTGTTAGGGAAGCTCAAGCCCGTAAAGCACCTCTTGAGAGAGTAGTTGATCGCTATGCACGATGGTTCACACCAATAATCCTAACACTAGCGATTTTGGTCTTCTTTGTAACTAGAGATGTAGTCAGAGCGATCTCAATTCTTGTTATTGCATGTCCGTGCGCCTTAACTATAGCTACTCCCACAGCTGTGATTGCAAGTATTGGAAATGCTGCTAAGAAAGGTATTTTAATAAGAGGAGGAGCCATTCTCGAAAAGACTGCCAAAGTCGATATGGTAGTTATGGACAAGACGGGAACACTAACAACCGGTGACCCTGAAGTTGTCACTATAAAAGGAGTTAATGGAAAAACAGAAAAGGAAGTCCTTCTTCTCGCGGCTATTGCAGAAAGGTATTCTGAACATCCATTAGCTAAAGCTGTGCTGAAAAAGGCAAATGAGTTAGGTATAAAGGTTGAAGATCCAGCCGAGTTTCACGTCATCCTTGGTCAAGGCGTGATAGCTAAGCATAACAGCCATGAAATTATAGTTGGAAATAGGAAGCTTTTGGAAAATAATGGAATTAAAATCGACAAAGCCATGGAGGATTACTTAAAAGCATTAGAGAAAGAAGGAAAAACAGCTCTTTTAATTGCTAAAGATCGAGAACTTGTTGGGATTATAGGTGTAGCTGATACATTGAGAGAAAATATTCCTGAAGCTATAGAAAAAATGAGAGAAAATGGCATTAAGAAAATTGTCATGCTTACAGGTGACACTTTACAAATTGCTCAGGGCATAGCAAAACAGGCAGGTATAAACGAAGTCAAGGCGGAATTACTTCCAGAAGACAAGGTTACCTATATTAAAAAGTTTCAAGCCACATATACAGTGGCTATGATTGGTGACGGGATTAACGACGCACCTGCACTGGCTGCAGCTGATATTGGAATAGCTATGGGTGCTGCTGGAACAGACATAGCTATAGAAACCGCTGGCATCATCTTGACAACAGACGAGATAGGAAAGGTTTCAGAGGCCATCCGCTTAAGTAAACGAACGTTAAGTGTGATAAAACAGAATATTCTTTTTGCTCTTGTAGTCAATATTCTGGGAATTGCTCTTTCAACGTTAGGAATAGTGAATCCAATCTTGGCAGCAATAGTTCATGAAAGCAATGCTTTATTGGTGGTTCTAAACTCAGTTCGCTTAATTAGAACAAAGTAACTGAATGATTTTTATCTTAGATAACTCTAAGATCGATGCCGAATATTTATGCGTTTGAGAAGTAATGAATTAGAAGAAACAAGACTATGAATGTGACTTACGTAGATTTGGTGTGGGGGTTGGGTTCAAACCTCGGTTTAAATCCTTGTTTTTCATGACCTTAGAGATGAACGCATATGCATTTAGCTTCGAACAAAGTTGTAAAAGGGCTTCAAGAGTTCAATGTCTTCGACTACGTCGTCAACGAGTTTACTACTATGAACGATTTCTTCTTCATAATGGTGTGGAAAGTATAATCTGAGTGCAGCTAATTTCAGTGATTTTAGGTATTTCAGTACGAAGTCCACTGATAAAACGTTCATATACTCACTTTGGAAAGTGCAAACATCTTCTCCTACAAATAGTCTTGACACGTGTGTCGATATTCTCTTCCAAACGGTTAAGGCTGCCCCTTCAATGGGGTTTAGAACGGTCAAAAACTTCTTTTTTCGTTTGCTAATGTTTTCTGTGACCCTTGCGCTGGTTTCTTCCCCTCTGCAATTACTCCTATTCGGAACTGATCACCATATATAGTCATATTAAAATGAGTACATTGAACCTTATTTTATCCTCTGAAAGGAACTCTCAAAATCCAGTTTTGCCAATGTCACGGTATTTCAGCTTATTTCTTAAATGATTGGGCAGTTTCTCATATACTTCATCTAATAACATTCTGAGTTTTCTTCTGACTATCATATGGTAACTAGTATCCTCTTCTGGCGTTCTCTGGAAATCGGGAAGATTTAAGGAAAAAGAGAATGCTGAAAGCTGGAAGGCACATGGTGCGGGGGGTGGGATTTGAACCCACGAAGGCCTTCGCCACGGGATTTTAGGCTTATCCAACCCGTGTTGGTCTTGGCCCCGTTTTCGGGTTGGATCTTAAGTCCCGCGCCTTTGTCCTGGCTCGGCAACCCCCGCTTCTAGTTTATTTTTGTTTTGGAGGGGATTTATTTTTGTTTTGTTGTGTTTGTGGTTAATCTTTTTATATTTGGTTTGGCGGGCCCGGAGGGATTTTCGGTTTTCTTTCGAACCCTCGACCACTGGCTCCGAAGGCCAGCGCTCTTTCCAGCTGAGCTACGGGCCCATTTTGTGTTGAGTTAAATTTTTATTTATATTTGTGTTGGTTAGATTTCCCCTATTTTTTCGTCTTCGTCTAGTACTAGTCTCATGGTGTCTGGGTCTGGTGGCATTTGGTCTAGGAATTGTTCTGCTGCTCTTCTCGGGTCTTTACTTCTTATTATATATCTTCCTACTACTATTATGTCTGCTCCGCTTTCAAGTGCTTTTCTGGCTGTTTGTGGTGTTATTCCTCCTGCTACTCCTACTAGGCATTTGAATTTTTCTTTTATCGCCATTATGTTTCCCCACTGGGTTTGCCATGGTTTCCCTGCTTCTGCTGCTGCTCTTTCTGCGTCTACGTTTCTGTGTAGTAGGACTATGTCTGGTTTATAGTATAGTTTTTCTAGTTTTTCTTCTGGGTTTATTACTTCCATCATGTCTAAGATTGAGTATATTCCCTGTTTTTGTGCTTCTAGTATTGCTTTTTCTATGGTTGCCTTTGATGATACCCCTAGTATGCATACTGCGTCTGCTGTTGCATCTGCTGCTTCTTTTACTTCTATTCTTCCTACATCCATTGTTTTTAGGTCTGCTATTATGAATGCTTCTGGTCTTATTTCTCTTATTTTTTCTATGACTTTTACTCCATGTGCTTTTATTAGTGGTGTTCCTGCCTCTAGTATTAATCTTTCTCTTTTTGGTAGTTGTTTTACTATTTCTAGTATTTTATCTATTTTATCTATGTCTAGTGCTACTTGTAGGTATGGTGGATTCCATAGTCTCTGTACTTTGAATCCCATTATTGGATGTGTTGCTCTATCCTTCTCTCTTAGTATTTTGCTTATGCTTGGATATCTCTTTAATGCTCTTCTTATAGCTAGTTTTGTTGCCCCATAGTTGAATTGGTATATCTTCCTGTAGTTTTTTGCTTTTGGATGAATGAAGACGGATGCTATTATTATCCATTCTTCACATTTTTCTATTGGAATTATTCCTTCTTCAACTGCATCTGCAACTGCCTTTGCCACTGCTGTTTGGGCTGGACCAAATATTTTGTTTGCATCTTCTAGATTTCTAATTGTTACTTTAGGTATTACTATTGTGCTTGGTTTTACTGGTAGGTTTGGCCTTATTACTGCTAATAGTGGTGTATGGCCTGCTGAGAGTTGTGATAATGCATTTGCGAAGGCTATTCCAGCTGGACCTGATTTACTGCCTATTATTAAGTCTACATGTGCTACTTCTGCCCCTGAGCCTATTAATGCTTCTCCAACATAGAATTCAAAATTATTTTTTTTCTTCAATTATATCCCCAACATCAGTTATAGCTTGATGGTGTATTAAATAATTATCTAAGATTTATAGTTGATGTTGAGTTGGTCCCGCCGGCCGGATTTGAACCGGCGACCCCCCGGTTTCTACGGCTGACGCATGTTCATTCAGGGCTTGATGCCCAGTTACATGCGCGCAGGGCTACAGCCGGGTGCTCTACCACTAAGCTACGGCGGGTCTATCGTCTTTAATTATACTTTTATGCTTTAAATTTTTCTCGTTTCAATAAGTATTGTTAGAGTAAAATTATTTTATTTTTCTCTAATATATGTCGATGGTGATGGGTGGATGAGCTTAAATGTATTCTTTGAGGCTAAAAGTATTGCTGTTATTGGTGCTTCTAGGGAGCCTGGTAAGATTGGACATGAAATTTTGAGGAGTCTTATTGATAGTGGCTTTGGGGGGGAGATTTATCCTGTTAATCCAAAGTACTCTGAAATTCTAGGCTTGAAGTGTTTTGATAGTGTTCTCAGTATTCCTGGTGATGTTGAGTTGGCTGTTATTGCAATTCCAGCTAGAATTATCCCTAAAGTTGTTGAGCAGTGTGGTTTGAAGGGTGTTAAGGGTGTAGTTGTTATTTCTGGTGGTTTTAGTGAGTCTGGTGGTTTAGGTGTTAAACTTCAAAGTGAACTTGTTTCAGTTGCTAGGCGGTATGGTATTAGAGTTATTGGTCCAAATTGTATTGGTATTTTCAATCCATATACACGTATAGACACTTTCTTCCAATCTTATGAGCGTATGCTTCGTCCTTCTAAGGGTAATGTTGCATTTTTAACTCAGAGTGGAACTTATGGATGTACTATTTTAGAGTGGATGGCTATGGATGGTATTGGTTTAAGTAAATTTGTTAGTTATGGGAATATGTGTGATGTTGATGAGGCTGAATTGCTAAGTTTTCTTGGTGGTGATGATAAAACTAGAGTTATAGCTTTCTATATGGAGAGTGTTAAGAGTGGTAGGAGATTTATTGATGTGGCTGCTAGAGTTTCAAAGTTTAAGCCAGTAATTGTTTTGAAGGCTGGTAGAACTGAGATTGGTTGTAGGGCTGTTATGTCTCATACGGGTAATCTTGCTGGTAGATATGAGGTTGTTAGAGCTGCCTTTAGGAAGGCTGGTATAATTCAAGTTCAAGATGTTGAAGAACTATTTGATACCATTAAAATTTTTTCTTTTTGCCCTCCACTTAGAGGTGATGGGTTGGCTATGGTTACTAATGGTGCTGGGCCTTGTGTTATGGCTTCAGATATTGCAAGTGAATTGGGTGTTAAGCTCTCTCAGTATAGTAGTAAGACGAGGGAGAAATTGAGGGAAAGTCTTCCTTCTTATGCTTTAATTGGTAATCCAGTTGATTTGACGGGTAGTGCTACTTTGAAGGATTATATGACGGCTAGTAGAATTTTACTTGAAGATTCAAATGTAAATATTTTGGCTCTCTTCTTCGTCTTTCAAGACACTCCACTCGAGGATGAAGTGGTATATGAGATTCCTAAGTTGAGGGAGTATGGTAAACCTATAGTTGCATTGGCTTCTGGGGGTCCATATTCTATTAGGCAAGCTAGAAAACTTCAGCAGAGAGGCATTCCAGTGTTTTCTACTCCTGAGAGGTTGATTCGTGCAGTTAAAAACTTCATGACTTATTACTTGAAATTCAAGTAGAATTCTAGGGAAATTATTTAAGTTGAAATAAATGTATTCTGCCTATAGAGAATTGGAGGGATGATGGGTGGATTCAACAATAATCGCGGCCCTTTCAGCTATTATATCCATCCTATTTGCAATTTTCCTTCAATTATATGTGAATAAACAGGAAGAAGGTACTTCTAAGATGAAGGAGGTTGCAGAGGCTATTAGGGAGGGTGCAGAAGCATATTTGAAGAGACAGTATAAGACTTTAGCTTTCTTCGTAGTGGTTGTGGCAGTGTTATTGGCAATTTCACTTAATCCTCATATTGGATTGACTTATATTATTGGTGCTATTTGTTCAGGTTTAGCAGGCTTTCTAGGTATGAGTGCTGCACTGAAGGCTAATGTTAGAACAGCTAATGCTGCTAGGTCTGGTTTGGATAGGGCTTTTAAAATAGCTTTTAGTGGTGGAGCTGTGATGGGTCTTGCAGTTGTAGGATTAGCTCTGCTTGGAATAAGCATATTATATCACGTCTATCAAAATCTTGATATAGTGTTGGGATTTAGTTTTGGTGCAAGTGCAGTGGCATTGTTTGCTAAGGCTGGTGGTGGAATATTTACTAAGACTGCTGATATTGGCGCTGACTTAGTAGGTAAGGTTGAAATTGGAATTCCAGAGGATGATCCTAGAAATCCAGCTGTAATTGCTGATAATGTTGGTGATAATGTTGGTGATGTTGCTGGGATGGGTGCTGATCTATATGACTCATATGTTGGAAGTGTTGTTGCAGCAATGATTTTGGGGGCTGCATATTATGGTCAGCCTGGAATTATGCTTCCACTATTGTTTGCTGCTGCTGGAATTATTGCATCTGTACTTGGAGCAATTTTTGTAAGATTTGTTAGGGTTAGAAATCCTGGTTTAGCATTGAATTTAGGGACTTTTGTTACATGTATTATTTTCGGAGTATTTGCATATTTTGCTACGATATACTTGAATTTCAGTGTAAATATTTTCTATGCAACTATGGTTGGATTGATTGCTGGAGTAATTATTGGAGTTACAACTGATTATTACACTGCTATTGATCGAAAGCCAGTTTTAAAGATTGCTGAGATGTCTAAGACTGGGGCGGCATTAAACATTTTAACTGGGTTTTCCTATGGTTTGTTGAGCATTGCTCCTCCACTCCTTGGAATTTGTGCTGCAACTATTGCTGCATGGCATTTAGCTGGGCTTTATGGTATTGGTGTAGCTGCACTTGGAATGCTTTCTATAACTGGTATGATAGTTTCTGCTGATGCATATGGACCAATAGTTGATAATGCTAAGGGTATTGCTGAACAAGCACATTTAGGTGACCATGTAATTGAGATTACTGATGTTCTTGATGCTGTGGGGAATACTGCTAAGGCTGTGACTAAGGGATTTGCCATTGGAGCTGCCGCATTAACTGTTTTAGCATTATTTTCTGCATATGCTGAGCTAGTTGACCTTAAAATGTTAGATTTAATGGATCCATATGTAGTGGTTGGCTTATTTCTAGGTGCATTAATGCCCCCGCTATTTTCTGCATTGACTATCCTTGGTGTTGGAAAGAATGCTTTTAGAATGATTGAAGAAATTAGACGTCAATTTAGAGAGATTCCAGGACTTTTAGAGGGAACTGCTAAGCCTGATTATGCTCGATGTGTTGATATTGCAACTAAAGGTGCATTGGCGGAATTATTGCCACCAGGAATACTTTCAATTGTAACTCCATTACTTGTAGGCTTTATTTTAGGAAAAGATGCACTTGGAGGTTTCTTGGCTGGAAGTATTGTTACTGGAGTTATATTAGCAATATTGATGGCTAATGCTGGTGGAGCCTGGGATAATGCTAAGAAATATATTGAGGCTGGACATTTTGGTGGTTCAGGTTCAGATGCACATAAGGCTGCTGTTGTTGGCGATACTGTTGGTGATCCATTTAAGGATACTGCTGGCCCATCATTAAACACGCTTATAACAGTGATGTCACTTGTAGCTTCAGTGTGTGCACCATTGATTGTTAAGTATGCCTTATTTGGATGGTAAGTATTGGTAAACTTTATTTTTATTTAACTTTAATTTTAATGTGGGAAGATATGTCGGATAGGTCTGAAGAAAATCTATTTAGATTAGGCTTAATATTATTACTCTTTGGTGGTTTTATTTTGTTATCTTCAAATTTAATTGAATTGAGATTGTGGCAAACCTTCACCTTTATGCTTGGCTTAATTTGCTTAATTTTAGGTTTAATAGTTGGTTTATTATCGATTCTTCCCCGTAAGGAGGCTAAGATAAGTGGCGGGCCCGGCGGGATTTGAACCCGCGACCAACGGGTTAAGAGCCCGCTGCTCTACCTGGCTGAGCTACGGGCCCAAACTCTAATGGATATTAGACTGACTGGTTTATAATTTTTTGCTATCAGTAGGTTATGTTGCTTTAAGGCTGAGCTTAACTGTTATATTAATTTGTATTTAATTATTTTTGGTGGTTTAGATGTTTTGGAAATTAGAGGAGTTGACTTGGGAGGAGGCTGGAAGAGTTCTCAAGGAGGCTGACTTTGTAATTCTTCCTACTGGAAGTCTAGAGCAGCATGGAAAGCATTTACCATTAAATGTTGATGGAATAAGAGCTAATTGTCTCGTTGATGAAGTTTTGAGAATGAGTGATAAGTATAAGTTGAAATTGGTTAAACTTCCTGTTTTGATTTATGGGTGCTCTGAGCATCACATGAATTTTCCAGGTACTATTACAATTAAACCTGAAAACTATATCTCCATAGTTTATGATATTGGAGTTAGTTTGCATAGACATGGTGTGAAAAGATTTGTTATAATGAATTTCCATGGAGGCAATCTTGCCCCGTTAAATGTTGCAGTTCAGAAGATTAGAGTTGATACTGGAATGAAAACTTATCTTTTACATTGGACTTCCTTTGCTAGAGACATTATTAATGCATGGACTGAGCCTGGATGGGGTCATGCATGTGAACATGAAACTAGCATAATACTACTATATAGACCTGAATTGGTTAGGAGGGATAGGATTATAAAGCCTGTCACTAAGCCTAGACCGCCAATTTCAAGTTTTAGATATTTTGATGAAATCACTAATACTGGTGGAATTGGAGATCCAACCAGGTCTTCAGCTGAATTTGCAAAGAAGCTGGTTGAGGAGGTTACTGATAGAATTCTTAAGGCCTTGAAGGAGACTTTAGAGATAGACTAGTTTCTTTCTTCCTCTTCAATTTATTTAAAATAGAAGTATGCAGTAGCTTACCTCACTATCTTTTCCAAATGTCTAGTGGTGGTTTTACTTCAAGTGGTATTGGTGGCTTATACTTTCTTCCTCTCAACCTCTCCTTATGCTCCTTTTTAGCCTTCTTTATTATTTCTGGTTTTGTTAGAAGGTCTAGTGCTGTTGCAGCCATCACCTTTGCTGCGAAGATTAACGATTTATGTCCTAGCCCTGATGCTGACTGGGCTACATTTTGCCATGAATGTCCAGGGGTGCCTAAAACCCATGCTGCAGTACTAAATTCAACTGTAGGCGTGATCCAGCTTACATCTGCTACATCTGTTGAGCCATGGCTTACTTCTCCTTCACCCCATGGATCTGGAATCTCATCATCAATAAGCTTGTCAACTAATCTTTCCCATCCAGGCCGCTTAGACTTCTGTAGCTGTCTAATCTTCTGTTC